>NZ_JACJPW010000043.1 GCF_014696265.1 Aerosakkonema funiforme FACHB-1375
AAAAATATGGCATAGGTGGGAGAAAATAGAAATTAAATACCGTAGGGCATACGGAAATTCACGCTTGGGGAGTAGTCCTTGCAGAGTGCTTGCTGTAAAAGGTGTAGTCGGACTAGACATGAAACTGTAAGACCAAAGCTAAGTTTACTTAGTGGCGGCAAGATTCAGCCCAAGAATCCTCGTACCTTTAGGTCGAGGAGTGTCAAAGTTACCAACAGCAGCAATTAAGCGAGCCTCTATGTCTGAAGATGCGAACACCAAACGAATTGCCCTAAAGCCCTCGGAAGAGCAAACACCCGTCCAGCCTTGGTCAATGGACAAATCTGCCGATCGCTTGATGGACGATGTATTCGCAGATGTTGACCGAATGCTGGAAACCGGCACAGAACCTGCCGCCAAAACTGCCGAACCGGAATATGTCTCCTTACAGCAGATGAGTATTCCCCAAATCGTTATCCCAGCGGAAATGGTGTCGCGTCAGGTGGAAGCATCGGAGGACAGCGATGGCGAAGCCCAAAGATCGCAAGATCGAGGCAGATCGCTCAATAAACTGCTATTAGGGGCAGCAATAGCTTCTTTGGCAATCACCCTGCTCTTGTGGTTAGCCGGTCAAGGGAGGTTCAATAGGCTATTAGGCATTAATTCAGCCTCAGTACCGGAAGCGAAAAAATTACCGTCGGAGGCAGATTCCCAGTTTGTCGATTATATGCAGCAATCCCTTGACTTAATCGAACAACAAACGGAAGAAAATCAACAAGTTGCCGCCGTTCCAGCAGCACCGCAAGTACCTGCCAATTCCCTAGTGCCCGTTCCCATTCCTGGCAATTTACCTCAAAACGCCGGCAGACCCCAAAACAGCCCAGAGCGAATCTACATCCCAGTTTATCCGCGACCCCAGGTAATTTACGCCAATCCCCCAGCCCCACCAGCGATTAGACCTGTTCCCACAGTTACCGTCACCGCTACCGCCGCAGCCAAACCATCTCCTACAGTTACCGTCACCGCTACCGCCGCAGCCAAACCATCTCCTACAGTTACTGCCTCTTCCCGTCCGACTGCTAAGGCTTCTCCGAAAGCCCGCGCCACGGTTCGCCCAACTGCAAAAGCTACTCCCACAGTTGTGGCTGTCTTGCGATCGATACCCATAGCGCGTCCCAAAGCTACCCCAACTTCGCGCCCCACCGCTAATTCATCACCCACAGTCGCCGCTACTTCCCGTCCTACTCCCACTGTATCTGCGAAAGTTGCCGCCACAGTTCGGCCAACAGCCCAACCATCCCCCACAGTCGCCGCTACGGCACGACCGACAGCTAAACCATCTCCCACAGTAGCAGCCACAACGATTCGCCCAACACCCACTCCATCGGCAACAGTAGCAGCTACACCACGACCAACAGCAACGCCATCTGCGAGAGTCACCGCTACGACACAGCCAACAGCCACCCCATCTGCGAGAGTCACCGCTACGACAGTGCCAACAGCAACGCCATCTGCGAGAGTCACTGCTGCGGCAGTGCCAACAGTGACGCCATCTGTGACAGTTGCCCCTTCCCCTCTACCCGCACCAGCGCTAGCTTCTCCCATTCCCACAGCCACATTAACCAATCCAGCGCCTCAGCGAACTTCCAGGCAGGAGACTAGGCAAGCTTCTGCATCAACACCCGCGATCGAACATACTTTGACGGGTTTGTTGGTCTTGGGTGAGAAATCTGCCGCGATTTTTGAAATTAATGGTGCTTCCCGTCGAGTTCATATCGGCGAAAGTATCGGTTCTAACGGTTGGACTTTGGTGGAAGTCAAAAACAATGAAGCTGTCATCCGTCGTAATGGTGAAGTTCGATCGGTTTTTGTCGGACAGCAATTCTGAGGAAAATTCAAAATTTGATTTCTAATTTTGAGTTGATAGCATAGATGGAAATAACCCCTACCTAGTGAGTTCTTTTTGTGGGCGTATTTGAAGATTTCAGCCGATTTTTGGAAAGTCGCTTGGAAGAATTCCTGCGGAACAATCCCCATTTGGAATTACAAGCGCTGGAGGAACAGCTGCGGGAACAAGAGGAGGATGCGCTGCGCCTAATTGCCGACCTGCAAACTCAAGAAAAGAAGTTGCAGGATGAGATTCTTGCCACCGCACAAGAAATTCAGCGATGGCACGCCCGCATTGAAAAGGCGAAGGCTGCGAACAGATGGGATTTAGTTCAGCCCGCACAAGAACGGGAAGCCGCTTTGCTGCGCCAAGGCAATCAGCATTGGGGACATATGCAAGGTCTCAAAGAGCGGATTAAACAGGCTCAGGAATTGCTGCGTCGTATCCAGCAGCGACGACAGGAAGTTCGTGTTAAAGCGGCACAAGCACAGGCAAACCGTACTAGCCCCAAAGCTGAGCAAAAATCCCAAACTGTCGGTTGGGATAGCGGTTCCCATCAAAAATCTTTTAGCGGTGCAGATCCATTGGACGAACAATTTAAGCGCTGGGAAGCACAGGATGAGTTGGAGCAAATGAAGCGAAATATGGGACGTTAAGTTGATATGGGTGCGGGAGTTCTCGCACTTTTGGCGAATTCCTATTTTCTAACTGTAATTTTTTGGATCTTTTATGGTAGTTTCTGCTGTAGGGAAAGCCAAGAATGGATTTCTGGATTCAAAATTAACTTGTCAGTATCCGCTAACACTGAGATAACGCGCAAGCGATTCTTGATTTGTCTTAACTCTCGAATTTCCTCAATCTGACATTTTTTCCAATTAGCTGCCTTTGTCGCAGCTTCCGAGTCAGACATTCTGAGGCTATCGTTAAACCAACGCAGAATTTGGTCGAGATCGAGAACTGGATGACTGGGAATCGCTCCGTATTTTGCGATCGTAGCAGCTCGCAACATCATCGACGAATTCATAAAAGAATCCCTAGCATCAGCATTTGCTGATTCTGCAAGTTGCTCGTATACTTTGATTGCTACTTCTGCCCATTTGATGCTAGGTTTATTTGGATAGTGGCGATCGCCCTCAATAGCATTAAAACTTGCTGCCTCAGCTAAACCCAACCAGTTAAATCCTTCTGGCGGTGAAGTATGTCCTGATTCTATGCTTTTTAGCCAAGCTAGCACCGAGTCGGCATCCTCTTGCAGTATTTGATTCAGTTCGATTGCAGATTTGGATTGGGTCATAAATTTTAGCTGCCTCCATAATATTTTACTACGGCATTCGTTGGATCGATCCCTTTTCGTCTAAAAGCTTCTCTTCCTATTTCTAGGCTATCTGGAGTTGGTATAAAATGACCGCTGTAATTAGTAATTTCCAGAAGATAATATTCACCATTGCTACCAACAATTTCCGCCTCACCTGCTGCCAAAACTGGCTGACCGCGAGTTAAGGCGGTGTGAGATATTTCTTGGCTACCAACAAATTTTGGTATTACTAATAGTTGGTTTTCTGTCGTCACCGCCCATTTAATGGTTCCTTCGTTAATTGTATCGTCAAATCCTGGTTCTGCTACCTTAAGAGGTTTGATACCTAAGCGATCGGCTAAGCTGAGTTCTGCATTTAAGCGATCGGGTAGCTGATTGGAGAAGGATGCTGTGGGAAACTTACTTGAAGACTCTGGTGACACTTGGCTTTGACTTTAATTTATGGATGGATAAGCTGGATATATTAATATAATTTTTGCTCCATTTTTTCCAACCAATTTGTCATTATATAGCGATCGTGTTCGACAAAACCCATCTTTTGATAAACGCTTTTCGCTTTTTTATTTTCATAAGCTACCACCAGATGCACGGCGGTAATCCCTAGAGATTGGCAAGCTGTTTTTACAAATTCTAGCGTCTGCGTGCCTATACCTTGGCTGCGATAATTCTCTCGAATATATAATTCATCAACTAAGGCATCGCGACCGTGAAATTCGATACTGTAGCCAAATGTGAGGACAACATATCCGACTGGTTCTTCGTCAGCACAAATTAACCATATCTTCGCCAGTCGATCGTCACTAACTATTTCTTCTAAACAACGAGTTGCTATTTGATTATTAAATGGGATATGTTCGAGTTTATAAAACTCCTCCATCATAGTCAAAATCAGATTAATATCAGCGTTTGTAGCGATTTTAAAACTTATTTCCATAATCTTATCAAGAGTAAATGCTAATTATTGTTTCGGTTATATAAGCTACATAGCCAAAATTTGACTACTTAGGCTAAAATAGCATACCATAGGCGCAAGCACAAGACTCGTTTGCATATGGGTGCTGGGTTGGCAATTTTTTTTGCCTTGCGATCGACCTTCTAAGGCGAATCACAATAATAACCTAAATAAACATCAAAATAATCTATGAAAAATCAACGGACATTCCGCCTGAATCAAATTACATTTGCGTTGCTGATTTCCCTAGCGGTAATTAATTTAACAGAAGATGCGATCGCAATACCAGGTATTAAAGCTGGTAACAAACAGGTAAAAATTTGCACTGCTAGCACTTGCACGCCATACCGAGCAAATTATGAAAAAGCTATTGCCGCTCGCATCATTGCAAGACCTTCCTTAGTATTGGATGAAAATCAGGCGTTTGCACTAGCCGATCGAGCAATGGCAAGAGGCGATCGCAACGAAGCCGCACGCCGTCTCGCACAAGCTTTAGTAATTATTTCGGAATCAAAAAAAACCGGACAGGGAATAGCAGGCGCTTTAGCTATAGAGCGTTCTCTAGATACTGATATGAAAAACGCACGGGGTCAGTCACTCCGGGAGTTTTTACCTTTGTTCGATCGCATTTTTCCTGCCGATCGAAATCCATATCGGTAAATTCTATAATTGTAAAACAGGTTAACTTAAATCATAAAAGTTTACTTTTTTGGTAGATACGCAAAATCTACCATACTTGGTGCTGCTTTCAGCAGATTCTTATTATTTACAGCAGGGTAGCATATTAACTATAACGGCACTCAAGACGTTTATACCAGCTACGCGAGGAAATTAGATGTCAGCTTGGCTGTCAGCGTTACTCAACTCATTCAAAGCACGTTTATCTCAGCGCATCATCTTTTGGGTGTTTATCAGCATTATTTTAATCGAGGTCATTATCTTAATTCCGTCTTATTATATGCGGGAAAGCGAGCTTTTATGGCAAATAGAGGATGTTTCTTCTGCAATTGTCACCTCAATTTCCCGCTTAACGGCACAAGAAGTTGACAACAATAAACTTCTAGAAAAAATCAAAAAAATTACTCATGGTTCCGTGATTTTAGGAGTGGCAATTTACGAACCCAATGGGCAACTGATAGGTATATGCGGTGAGCCGCCAGAGATTACATTTTCTGACCTAAAAGGTAAGGATGAAGTTCGCGCACGCAACCGCAATGGCGATCGCTACGACGTAGCTTGGTCAGGTGGAAAATTAGATACTAATTATATCATAATCGCTCGTCACAATGCTACCACCGTCAAGCAGGAATTATCTGCATATATTGCACGTATTGCTGGCTTAGTTGTATTGATCTCCGCTTTTGTCACTTCTGTCACAATGTTAGTTTTGGGTGCAACCGTAATTTTACCCATCTTGCGACTGCGGGACGACTTAATCGCGGCGGGTGAAGCAACAGCCAAAGATAAAGCCAATCCTAACTTTTACTCTCTGTCTGTCAAGCGCGATGATGAGTTAGGGGAAGTGATGAAAGCATTCAATCAAATGTATCGACGCATTCGCCAGGAAATTAACGAACGCAAGCAAGCAGAAGCAATCCTGCGCGTGGAAACAGAAAAATCCGAGCGCTTATTACTGAATATTTTGCCAGAATCGATCGCCGAACAATTGAAACAGCAACAAGGCTGCATTGCCGAACGCTTTGATGAAGTCACGATTCTATTTGCAGATATTGTTGGTTTTACAGCGTTGGCGGCGCGTACCTCTCCTACAGAATTAGTCAGTTTACTTAATGAAATTTTCTCCGCATTCGATCGCCTTGCTTCTCGCCACGGTTTAGAGAAAATCAAAACCATCGGCGATGCTTACATGGTAGTAGGCGGTTTGCCTTCTCCCCGATTAGACCACGCCTGGGCCATAGCAGAAATGGCTCTCGATATGCAGCGAGAAATCGCTCGTTTCCAAACCAATAAAGGCGAACCCTTCAGCATCCGTATAGGCATTCACACCGGGCCAGTAGTAGCAGGCGTCATCGGCTTGCAAAAATTTTCCTACGATTTGTGGGGTGACGCCGTTAACATTGCCAGCCGCATGGAATCCCTTGGAATTCCAGGTGAAATTCAAGTGACAGCCACAACCTACGAACTATTACGAGATAAGTATCTCTTTGCAGAACGGGGTGTGTTAAAAGTCAAGGGTCGGGGAGAAGCGATCGCTTATTTGCTCAAAGGAAGGCTAGGGGCTAGGGGCTAGGGGCTAGGGGCTAGGGAAGAGGGAAGAGGGAAGAGGGAAGAGGGAAGAGGGAAGAGGGAAGAGGGAAGAGGGAAGAGGGAAAAAGGAGAAATTTTGAATAATAGACTTTCCCGACGCCCTATCCCCTAATACCTAACCCCTTTTGACTTTTGACTTTTGACTTTTGACTTTTAGCTCCCCTTTAATTCTTCCTCTCTCCCTCTTCCTTCTCCGTGTTCCCTGTAGCTTCTTCGACCAGTTCCGGAGAAGGTGGATGGGGTCGCTTCAATTCCGGTATATCACCTGCTGGAGAAGGCTGGGATGGGACATCCACTGTAGTGGCAGAAATGTCAGATTCCGATGACTTTCGATCGCCAGGATCTCCTATACCCAGCGATTCGGCTGGTGGGGCTATTTCTATCTCCGGAGCGATGTTTTCGATGCGATTCGATGATTCAGCGGAAACAGCTTCCGGGTAAGTTTTCAGCGTTTCCGCTGGCGGTGTTGAGGTAGTTACCCAAGCTTGCCAATCTGTTTGGGGTGTCTCTACTGTGGGAGTTCCGGGAGCGATCGCTTCAACTTCCGAGTCCGCATCTAGCGCTTCAGGTGAGGGAATTGGCGATCCCAGAACTTCTCCTGTTGGGGCGACAGTCCGACCGGTTGGCGGCGTCTTTACAGCAGTTGGCTTAGCTTTCGGCTTCTTTGGTGCCGACAGCCTTGCCTGAACTTGGTTTTTCGCGCTCGCGAATAATTCGCCGATCCTTTGAGGTACCTGGGAAACACCTTGAGGAACAGATAAATTTGAGAATTTCGACTGTAGGTTGCCTTTGAGAGAATCTACTTGGGAAAGAACCTTTTCTGCGGCAACTTCGCCACTGGGTATTTCTGTTTGGCGATCGACAGGAGTCAGTTGACGCCGCAATGTCAGGGTTTGCCAACCAAACCAACCTAAAAGTGCAACGCCAGCTATTTGCCCGATCAGGACACCGCCGGTAATCCGTCCGGCACATACCCATAACATCAGGGCATAAAATAATCCGATTCCACTCCAATAAAAATCGCTCTTGCGGTGAACTTCTGGCAAGAAGAAAGCGGCAAGGTAAATACCCAAGCTACCAAGGCCGACAGCTAGTGCCAATATGTACGTAAGCATATGGCCGAACCCCCCTGCGGTGTCTAACGACTTCTACTCGGTCATTTTACCTCGTAGGGCACATTCACAAGTTTTCTGTTGCCAAGAAACTGAGGAAAGACGGAGCGGGAGAGCGGGAGAGCGGGGGAGCGGGGGAATAAATCTTTTTCTCTTTTCCCTCTCCCTAGTCCCTATCCCCTAATCCCTAACCCCTTTTTGACTTTTGACTTTTAACTTTTGACTTTCGTAAAAGTCTTAATTTCTTCTTCCAGGACAAGATTGGGGGATCGGGCTACCCTGAAGGTGAACTAAACCAAACGACGAGTAAGTAACAAGTTTTATGGCACTACAACAGTTTGGTGTGATCGGTTTAGCCGTTATGGGTGAAAACCTGGCGCTGAACGTCGAACGCAACGGTTTTCCGATCGCCGTCTACAATCGCACAAAAGAGAAAACTGATGCCTTCATGGCAACACGGGCTCAAGGTAAAAATGTCGTAGCCGCTTATACCATTGAGGACTTTGTAAAATCTCTAGAACGTCCCCGTAGAATCTTAATCATGGTGCAAGCAGGTGGGCCTGTAGACGCCGTGATTAACCAGCTCAAACCTTATTTGGAAGAGGGCGATATTCTCATCGATGGCGGTAACTCTTTGTTTGACGATACCGCCCGTCGTACCCGCGAATTAGAACCAGCCGGTTTCCGCTTTGTCGGTATGGGCGTTAGCGGTGGCGAAGAAGGAGCGCTCAATGGCCCCAGCCTGATGCCGGGAGGTACAAAAAGCTCTTACGAATACTTAGAACCAATTTTCGCCAAAATTGCCGCGCAGGTGGATGATGGCCCCTGCGTGACCTATATCGGCCCCGCTGGTGCCGGTCACTATGTCAAAATGGTGCATAACGGCATCGAGTATGGCGATATGCAATTGATTGCGGAAGCATACGACCTACTCAAGAATGCGGCGGGGCTAGACCATAAGCAGCTGCATGAAGTTTTTGCCGAATGGAATACTACTGAAGAACTCAATTCGTTTTTGATTGAGATTACGGCAGATATTTTCAACTACATCGATCCGGATACCAATCAGCCACTGGTTGAAGTGATTCTCGATGCGGCTGGACAAAAAGGCACCGGTCGCTGGACTGTGCAAAGTGCTTTGGAATTGGGGGTCGCCATTCCTACAATTACGGCGGCAGTTAATGCTCGGATTATGTCTTCTTATAAGAAAGAACGGGTAGCAGCTGCTTCGGTTTTAACTGGGCCTTCCGGAAAGTATGAAGGAGATCCGAAAACCTTTGTCAACCAAGTTCGGGATGCTCTTTACTGCTCGAAAATCTGCTCTTACGCTCAGGGGATGGCTCTATTGAGTTCGGCATCAAAAGCTTATTCTTATAATCTTAACCTGAGCGAAATTTCTCGCATTTGGAAGGGTGGCTGTATCATTCGCGCTGGTTTCTTGAATAAGATCAAACACGCTTTCAACGAAAATCCAGAATTGCCTAATATGCTGTTGGCTCCTGAGTTTAAACAAACGATTTTGGATCGCCAGCAAGCGTGGCGGGAAGTGATCTCGCAGGCGGCAAAATTGGGAATTCCAGTGCCGGCATTTAGCGCTTCGTTGGATTATTTTGATAGTTATCGCGGCGATCGTTTGCCCCAAAACCTCACCCAAGCTCAACGCGATTACTTCGGTGCCCATACCTACGAACGCATTGACAAACCAGGCTTCTTCCACACGGAATGGACTAAGGCTGCGGAAGAATCCGTACAAACTTCCACACCTCGACCTCTGCAAGCCCAAGAACCACAGACGGCTGCACGCACTACCGTAGGTTCGGCTGAATAAAGTTGTAGGGTGGGCCATGCCCACCCTTGTTGTCGGGATTTTTGATAAAACCAATGTGAAAGCTTCAATCACAACGCCAAATTTTAATTGATTTGTCGCTGCTACCACTCACAAGTAACTGACCATCTGGGCTAATAGCGATCGCATTCACAGCTTTTGTGTGCCCAACCAAATTATCCAACAGCAAATGTGGATTAAATCGCAAAAAAAACTTGGTACAGTAGCCAAGCGGCGACAGAAAGAGTCCAAAAATTGAGAGCCGAGTATTGGGAAAAAATCAAACAGATCGAGCCAGAAAATCTCGTGTTTTTGGATGAAACAGGCATTTTAATAGGTTCGATCGGAACTCATGCTCGTTCATATCCAGGCACAAGATTAACCGAACTAAACCCATTTTATCGAGCCGCTAAAGTGACAGCTATTGGCGCAGTTAGTATTAACAAAGTACTCGCATTGATGACAATAAATGATTCAATATATGGGTGGGCATTTGCCGTATTTATTGAGAAATTTTTATGTCCTCAATTATGGGTAGGAGCGATAGTAGTAATGGATAATTTACCTGCTCATAAACTAGCATCTATTGAGCCGATGATTCAATAAATAAATAAAAAAATAAAAATAATTCCCACAAGGAAAAGAACACTCAATAACAAAATTTTTACAAAAAATAACATTATCGTTATCCAAGTTATTGAAAATAATATTCCTAGCCACCGCTTTTCCCTGGGTATAATAATTTGCATAAAATCATTTGTTTGTCTAATTTTATATCTGTTTACTCTATTTTGTGTGTTTTTTATCATGGCTTTAAGACAGCAATTTCGCTCCGCAAGATTGGCAAAAGATTGTCTCAGTTGAGTTGCAGGTAGGTTTTTGGCAATTTGGATGGAGGCAATAGCTCATAACCTTTTTAAATTTTAGGTTTTAGATTTTAGATTGATTAAAGTTTTGTCTGAGGTGAGTGCCAACATTTTGGCATTCCTCTGGCTTATAGGCAAATGGAATCAACCGATCTCGTCTGATGGTAAGTATTCCTCAAATATATTTTCGGCCTACTGCGATCGCACTTAACTGCTAACTTGAATATGGCAAGCCCTCACACTGGGTAAGGTGTCGCTCAATTGAATCCATGCTAAACTCCTTCAATCCACTCAAAACTGATTTCTCAACGTCTAAAACTATCCAAACGCCTCACAGCGGCTATCATTGGGACGGTAGCGATCGCCGTTTTTTTGAAGGTTGGTACTATCGCGTCACGTTACCGCAGCAGGGCCAAACTTTTGCCTTCATGTATTCGATCGAAGACCCCATCGGCGGTAAACTCTACAGTGGCGGTGCAGCCCAAATTCTTGGCCCCGATGATGAATACATTTGTCGCACTTTCCCAGATCCAAACAAATTTTGGGCGTGGCGGGATGCGCTGGGTTTGGGTCATTGGGGCAAAATCAACTCAGAAACCCCATTTTTCAAAGAAACCCGCTTTCTCGACCCAGCAGAATTCGATCGCCACATTCGAGAAGGTTATCAAGCAACAGCTACTTGGCATCAAGGTTTGATTCGCGATCCCGGTTCTGGTGGGTATTGTCGTTGGCAATATGAAATTAAGCCTGTGTATGCTTGGGGAAATAAAGGAGAACAACAGCAATCTACAGCAGGAATTTTGTCTTTTTTACCGATATTTGAACCTGGATGGCAAATATTGATGGCTCACGGACTGGCGACAGGTGCGATCGAATGGAATGGCAAACTCTACGAATTCACAGACGCACCCGCTTACAGCGAAAAAAACTGGGGTGGTGCCTTTCCGCAAAAGTGGTTCTGGGTAAACTGCAATTATTTTGATGGCGAATCAGACCTCGCCCTCACCGCAGGCGGCGGTAAGCGTGGCGTGCTGTGGTGGATGGAATCTGTAGCGATGATAGGCATTCACTATCGCGGCAAATTCTATGAATTCGTGCCTTGGAACTCACAAGTAAGCTGGGATATTCAACCTTGGGGTAGATGGCAAATGCAGGCTAAAAATAACCAGTATGAAGTAGAGTTAACAGGCATCACCGACCTACCCGGAACACCTCTGCGTGCGCCTACCGAAAAGGGATTGCAATTCGCCTGTCGCGACACTATGCGGGGTCATTTGAGTCTGGAACTGCGAGAAAGGCTCAACGGCAAATCTAAAATCATCCTGAAAGCAAATAGTTCTCTCTGTGGATTGGAAACAGGTGGCAGCCCTTGGGATAAATCCTGGCAGTCCAATTAATATTTCTTCTGCTATCATATTTTTGTACCTGGGGCTGTAGCTCAGATGGATAGAGCGAGCGCCTCCTGAAATATCGGGCACTCCTAGAGGAAACTCTGCGAGTGAATGTGGTCAAATTCGGTGAACCCTAAAGAGTGAGAAGGCCATTATCAAACTCCCAGTGATGGTTAGGGCAAAGCGCTACCAGATTATCGATATCGTTAATTACGGAGATCGGCGTATCGTCCGGAAAATCCTTGATAGGTTTTCTATGACATACTTCGTAGTACCTTTCATATCCACATACGATACACTTCTTAGCTTTATCCGATTGACGATAGACAGATCTGGCAACTTGACGAACTCTGGCCGAATGCTGGTACAGAGCCTTCCCTTTAACATCTCGAAGAGTAATAATCGACCAATCAACGTAAAAAGGATTACAAGCATCGCAGGTACTCCTACCGCTTATGATGCTTATTCCACAATGTTTGCAGTGTTTTTGTTGCTTACTTCTTTTAGGATATTTCCTATTGTTGAAGGCAGCAGCACATGACCGACTGCAAAAAGCTGGATTGGTTGTCTCTTTACCACAACGCTTACACTTCATGGGAATACCGAGCCAAGCCTGAATCGAAATAAAAAAACATTATACAGTTCGATTCAAGAAGGTGTAGAGACTAGATGGCCACCACCTAAAGGCTGCCAGCCTATGGTGAAGGTATAGTCCAGAGAGTGGGGAAACTCACACAAATCTGAAGCGCTAGGTCATGGGTTCAAGTCCCATCAGTCCCGTACAAATCAAATGGCAGTTAAAAATAATATTTCAAAATAAGCTGAAGGTGATAATCTGGGAGCCATACCTACGGCTAGGACAAAAATCCTCAGCTTATTGTTTATCATTAATGCCACTTGACTGTCTGCATGGTTTTAAGAACTTCTCCCAGTCACCGACGTTACAAACTGAAGAAGACCTCGCCTTCTAAACCGCGCTCAAAGCGTAGATTTTTGGTAGCGTTGACGGTTCCTATTGTGCTTTGGTTTGGCTACAAACAAGTTAGAAGCCTAGAGCCACCCCAGGCAGTTTTAATGTTAGGTGGTTCGACTCCCGCATTGGAGCGAGAAAGGTTTACAGCAAAGTTTGCCAGTCAACATCCAAATTTACATATTTGGATTTCTTCTGGTGGCCCAGGTAGCTACAATAATTACGTCAAAAAAGTTTTTGTCAAAGCCGGTGTTGACTTAAATCGCTTGCATTTGGACGAACAAGCTGTAGATACGGTTACTAATTTCACCACTTTAGTTGATGAGTTAAAAGCTCGTGGTGTCAACAGCGTCTACTTGATTACTTCCGATTACCATATGCGCCGCGCTCAAGTTGTGGCTGAGATTGTTTTGGGAAGTCGGGGAATAGTTTTCAAGCCAGTACCTGTGCCATCTGGTGAAACACCGGAACCGATCGAAAAAAGTATCCGCGATGGAGCGAGAGCAATTCTTTGGGTAGCAACTGGAAATACTGGTTCAAGTTTCAGCAAACTTTTTTCCCATCACTAATGTCACCATATTAATTCAGCAATTAAACAATTTTAGATTTTAGCTTTTTGCCTTAGTTACCCACCCACCTAAAATCTAAGATGGCGATTTACGATTGCTCTGAATTCATGGCTTTCATATCTTCTATTTCAAACCAAGTAACGACGACTCCTGCAATGGGAATGGCTAGAAATACTCCAAGTAAACCTGCTATTCTAGCACCGACTAATAATGCAAAGAATACTAAAACTGGGTTAAGATTGAGTGAATTTTGCATGACACGAGGAGCTATCAAGTTATCTTGTATTTGCTGAAGTACAATACAAGTTATTAAGACTTTGATAGCCATCCAAATACTTTGAGGTAATAAAAATAAACAAATTAAAATAATCCCTAAAGTAGCTCCGATCCCAGGAATTAAGTCAAAAACTCCAGCTATTGCTGCCAAGACTAAGGGAAATGGCACTTGTAAAATAACGAAAACGATGAAACTGGAAGCGCTCAAAAAGAGAGATAAAAGTAGCTGTCCGCGAAAATAACCTAAAAAGTTACGCTGCACTATATCTGTAAAGCGATCGCGCAGATGCTTCGGTACAACTTTTAGGAGAAAATTCCAAAGTCGTTTGCCATCTAAAAGCATAAAAAATGCGACAACTTCAATTAGTATAAAGTGGATTAAATTCGTCAACAATATAGGTGAAGTAGCCAGACTGGCACCGAGAACTACTAAAGCTTGATTTCGCAAAGGTTCTTCGATCGCACGCAAATCGACTTGCAGGTTTCTGGTACGCAGATAACTTTCCAGCCTTTCTACTAAAGGTATGAGAGAGTTTAAAAAGTTGGGTACGCTCTCCAGAAGTTGTTGTCCTTGCGATAAAATCGCAAATCCCACGGTGAATGTGAAAATACCCAATAGCAAAAGGCTTACCAAAAATACTACGCTAACCGCTACACCATGAGGCATAAAACGTCGCAGCCATCTTACCGGATAGCTGAGCAAAAAAGCGACAATGGCAGCGAAGGTAAAAACTACAATTATGTCCTGAAAATAGGCAAAACACTGTACGATCGCCCAGCCAGAAGCAAACAGAAGCAAAAAGCGAACCAAAGCTAAATTATTTAATCGTTCCCAGAGATTTTTTACAGGTATTTGACTCATACGATCTCCAGGTAGATGCCCATGAATGTTGTGGGGATCGGGCGGTCGAGTCGAGCTATCTTCCAGTTTCATTGTGTACCCTGGCTAAAACAGAGGGTAAGAGGGATATTACATAATACCCAATCCCAATTAAAAATTAATTGCCGATAATGTATTTCATCAGCTTTGAACTGACGGTTCTTGTACCAGCACGTAAGGCTGCACGATCAAAGCGTTAAATCGCTTACTTCCGTCTGATTGCCAAGAGGCCATTTGAGTGGGAGAAGGTTTGTAGATCAGTTGCTCGCCAATCCAATGCTGGACAGATAAAACATCATCGTTAGCTATGGCCACCCCGACATCCACCAAGTCGAGTCCCAGAGAGACTACAATTAAGCGATCGCGCTGAGCGTGGGGCATCAGCCATTGCCATTCTGCCTCATCCAGGGTCTCTGCCAATTCCGCTTTTAGATCCTGCATTTATAAAAAAGTCTTGCCTAATTTATGGCTTATTCTAGCTTGCTATTTTAGGTAGAAAACTCTCTCTAGCTACATAAGCACTGCGGTTTAACGGCCCAAATCATGCAGAGCATTGATTTGAAAGGCACATTTTTGGGTCACAGACTCTAATTCTTCCCGGCTGCTGGAACTAGGAGGCTCTATTAGCTCGCCGATACGCACCGTCACTGGCGTAAATCGAGGCATAGGAGAGCCTTTTTGCAAAATTTTCTCCGTACCCCACAAACTCACTGGCAGCAAGGGAACTTTTGCCTTTGCGGCAATCATAGCAGCACCGAGTTTGGGTTCGGTAATTCTTCCGTCTGGGGTACGAGTGCCTTGCAAGAAAACACCCGTAGCCCATCCCTCCTCCAAATATTTGAGTGCGGAACGAATCGCGCTGCGGTCTGCGGACTGACGATTCACCGGATAAGCACCATACAGCAAAATCGCATCTTTTAAGATCGGGATTTTAAATAATTCTTCTTTAGCCATGAAGGCGACAGGCCGACGCAGACAACAAGATAAAATTGGTGGGTCAAAGTGGCTGGCGTGGTTGCTCACCACCACCAATGGCCCTTCTTGCGGCACGGCTTCAGCACCATTAATGCGTCCCTGAAAGTAAACGTGGAGCATGGGACTAACAACCGACCACTTGAACAAGTGGTACAGCAACAAGCTGGTAAAGGGTTCCCGGCTTTTGACCACAGCAGACAATTTCGTCACCCGATTTTGGATTTTGGATTTTGGATTGACTCCGCCTTATAAGGACGGAGTTTGAAATTGAGAAAATTTTTTTGATGATTCGCTTTGAAATGGGAGGCTTGAACCTCCTTTTTCCCAACGCACTCAAATTCAGCAAAATATTAGCCTAGCAGTTTTTTGGCCTCTAATTGGGCAACTCTGCAAGACTGCTGACATTTTGCAATGCTACATCCGGACAAGTGCGTTTGATCAAGCCTGTGAGAACTTTGCCAGGGCCAATTTCCACGACGCGATCGATCCCTTCTGGCGGTAAAGCCAGGGAAATTTCCTGCCAGCGTACCGAACCGGTCATCTGCTGGGAAAGACGCTGCTTCAATACTGCCCCTGTCACTGCTGGTGTCGGATCGACGTTAGAAAGCACCGGAACTTTGGCATCGGCAAAGTCTACAGCTTCCAGCACTTTTTCAAATTCTGCCGCAGGTGTTGCCATCAAAGGGGAGTGGAAAGCACCGGAAACATTCAACTTGACAGCACGCTTTGCCTTCACCTGGGATAGCAGTGCTTCTACTGCTGCTGGCGTTCCGGAAATCACCACCTGAGCGGCGCTGTTATCGTTGGCGAGTACAACGTCAGGTATTTCTTGAATTTTAGCTTCCAATTGCGAGCGATCGAACCCGATCAGCGCCGCCATCATCCCGCCAGCGGCATTATCCATTAATTCTGCACGCCGTTTGACTAAAGTCAACCCACCTTCAAAATCGAAGACTCCAGCAGCGTAGAGGGCAACATATTCTCCCAAACTATGACCGGCAACGAGGTCGGGTTGCTGTCCCTTTTCGCGCATCAAGTCAGCCAGAATACTTTCGACAACATAAAGGCATGGCTGGGTATAAAGGGTTCGCGATAGTTCTTCCTCCTTTTGGCATATTTCTGGAACTGACCAGCCTAAAATCTGCTCTGCGCGATCGAACTTTGCTTTAGCAGCTGGCAATTCTAATAAATCCACTCCCATACCTACTGCTTGCGAACCCTGTCCTGGAAACACCCACGCCGTTTTAGTCATCGTTAGCTAACCTAGAATTCGGATTGTTATTATCGCAAATTTTGACTGCCGAAATTTATCATCGATAAAAACTAAGTGCAATCCTTTCCAATTTGGCAAAAGTCTCTTCGATAACTTGACGTCGTTCCTGCTTGTAATCTTCCTGTGGTCTAAGATTATCTATTTGCTCGTCGTATATACGCAGATATGTTTCTCGCCATTCCTTAATAACTGTTTCTTTAGGTGGCGCGACATTGAATTTTTCGCACAAGACAGAGAGGATGGCTACGCTCGGTATGAGGACAGCTTCTCCATCTTCATCTAAATCGGCTCGATTTTCTTCAGTAAAGCAATCTTTAATTTCTTTTTCCAGCCGCTGGACAAGATCGCATAAATAATCGAGCGCACCATCATTCTCAAAATTACCCGCTCCCCAAGTTCCCATCTATCCAATCTGAAATTCTTAATCAAATACGGGAGGCCATAATTGAGCAACAGCCAATTCCCAACCGGGAAATAATTCTGGAATAGTGAGGGTATCTTCATTATTGAATATTGTTGGTTCGCCACCAGATCGATAGACAGTTACTGTCAGCTTATCTGGATCGATCAATATTCCTACCCTCGCGCCTAGTTCCAGAAACATTTGAATTTTTTCGCGAAGTTTTTTTACTCTATCTGTCCGGGATTTAATCTCTACAACCAAGTCGGGAACTAGCTCACCAAAATCACGAGGACTTTGCCGCAATCTTTCTGCACAAACGAAGGAAACATCTGGAGCGCGTAAGTCTGTATTAGACAGGATGAATCCCCCACTGGAATCAAACACCCGCCCTAGTTTTCTTGGTTCAATCCACGCAAACAAAAAAGCGCTTAAACGAATACCAATTTCACTGGATACGATATCTGATGGCCCCATGATAATAATGTTTCCCTCTTGCAACTCTATTTGATAGTCGTCATAGTCTGATGAAAGTTGCGCTTGAAATTTTTCCAAATCCCGGACAGTTAAAGACATCGGAATTCTCCTTGGATATGCGAATATATGGCTATCCTATCCCGAATAACTTACCTACCCCACTGGAAGATTGCTGCACCCCAAGTCAAACCAGCACCAAAACCGGCGGCTGCGATCGTATCACCGGGTTTAATTTGGCCTTGACGAACGGCTTCATCTAGAGCTATGGGAATAGAAGCGGCAGAGGTATTGCCATAATTAGCGAGATTGCTAATCACTTTCTCTGGCGGAATGTGTAGGCGATCGGCAACAGCATCGAGAATGCGCTGGTTTGCTTGATGTAGCACCAACCAGTCTACTTTGTCAACACTTATATCTGCTCGATATAAGGCTTTTTCAATGACTTCCGGCACTCTTTTGACGGCGAAGCGATAAACTTCTTGGCCGTTCATAGTGATGGGCTGATAACCGCCTTGACCGATGCTAACTTCCTCAACGAGTGATTTTGGCTGTCCCCGATAGCCAAGATTGAGGCAGTTATTCATACTGCCATCGCTGCGGAGTTCAAAACCTAAGAGACGATCGCACTCGGAAGCCTGCATAACCACAGCCCCAGCGCCATCACCGAATAAAATGCAGGTGCGCCGATCCGACCAATCTACCCAACGGGAGAGGATATCGGCACCAATTAACAAAACATTGCGGTAGACACCGGTGCGGATAAACTGTGCCGCCGTAACCAAGCCAAAAACGAAACCGGAACAGGCAGCAGTGAGGTCAAACGCCACTGCTTGCCTTGCTCCCAGTTGGGCCTGAATTTGACTGGCGCTGCCAAACAAGTCGTCAGCGGTGGAGGTAGCCAGAATAATCAGATCCAGTTCCTCCGCTGCGATCCCCGCCATTGCGATCGCCTCAGCAGCGGCAGCAGTAGCTAGAGAGCTCAGAGAGTCGGATGCTGCCGCCAGACGACGCTGACGGATGCCAGTGCGTGTAGTAATCCATTCATCAGAAGTCTCCACCAATTGAGCGAGACTCTGATTATCGAGATAAGCCGTCGGTGTAGCCGCACCGCTGCCTGTGATGGCAATACCAAACCCTGATTGTTGCAACATTATTCTCCATCAGCCGTTGGTGCAGCACTTTTTTGATAACTCGACTGAATGCGATCGAGTACGCGGTTATCGATCGCTTCTTTAGCCAAGCGAATCGCGTTAAAAATAGAAGGAGCTTGAGAACTACCGTGGCTGATAATGCAAATTCCGGCAACGCCCAAAAGCAAACCGCCGCCGTGTTCCGCGTGGTCGATGCGCTGCTTGATTCGCTTCAGATTTGGTTTGAGCAAAGCCGTACCCAACTGTCCGTGCAATCCTTGAGGTAACTCCTCTTTCAGGATTTGCAGCATAATTTCGCCTACAGCTTCGGCAAATTTCAACAAGACATTGCCCGCAAAGCCATCGCAAACGATGACATCAAACCGACCGGAGAGAACGTCCCGACCTTCAGCATTACCGATGAAGGAAATTTTGGGATTATTTTCCAGCATCTCATGGGTGCGGATTGCCAAATCGTTACCTTTGGAAGGTTCCTCGCCGATATTGAGCAATCCCACTTTCGGCTCAGATACTCCCAGTACGTACTCGCTGTAAATCGAACCCATAACAGCAAACTGTTCCAAAAACTTGGGACGGCAGTCAACATTTGCGCCAACATCCAAAATCAGCACCGACTTGCCAGCGAGTATCGTTGGAAACACCGCGCCAATTGCTGGGCGATCGATTCCCCGCAGTCTTCCCAGACGCAGCAGTGCGGCTGCCATTGCCGCCCCGGAGTGACCGGCGGAAACCACTGCGTCAGCCCGTTTTTGCTTCACCAAGTCCATAGCAACGTTGATAGAAGCTTTGGGCTTGCGTTTTAAGCCGCTCAGGGGCTCCTCGTGCATTTCAATTGTGCCTTCAGCAGGCACAATTTCCAGCGGAAAAGAACTTGTGTGTTGTCCCAGGAAAGATTGGATTTGAGGCTCATCTCCCACCAGCAACACTTCCACGTCTAGTTCTTCCCTTGCCCTCAGAGCGCCTGCGACGATTTCGGCGGGTGCGTGATCCCCACCCATAGCGTCAATTGCAATCCGTGCGCGAGTCGAGCCCATTGATCGATGTGATAGAAACCTCAAAGATTTTACCAGATGGCTCACACCCAAACATCACACAACTTACTGTATTTGAGCGATCGCTCTATTAGGCTGCCGGGGGAGAAAACCTCTTTTTGCTGGCAAAGTTAGTCTTACTTTCGACTGCGCGATCGAGTAAACCTGGTTTTGATACCCAAAGGACGGATATTATTACTCATCTGGGTATTGGCGATCGATTGTGGGTGATGGATAATTTTTCCGCCTATGAGCCTCTGCCTCTCTTTTTTGAGCGATCGCTCATGCTCCCAGCCCGATTCAGTGTAAAGGATGGTCAAAAATGCTGGAATTATTTAGCACTGGGTTAATGTCTGCATGGCTTTCGATGGCAGGAATGGAACGCTCCCAGCTAGATGCTGTGCAGGCCCTGACATGGCCCGGTACACCTGGGTTTGTGTTACCGGCGGCTCCAGAACCGACAACCGCGATCGCATTGCAGCAATACCTAAAAGAACTGTCGAAAAAAGGTTCGACGACCAATTCGCAGGGTGTGTGGATTCAGTCTGGGCCCGTGTTGCTGTCCAGCAATCAGGGTACGGTGCCCCTGCCAGCTGCCTCTTTAACCAAAATTGCCACTTCTTTGGCCAGTTTGAATACCTGGTCTCCTTCTCATCAGTTTGAAACGCTTTTTGCCGCCACTGGGCCGATAAAAAATGGTGTATTGCAAGGGGATTTGGTAGTCATCGGCAGTGGCGATCCGCTGTTCATTTGGGAAGAAGGGATCGCTGTCGGTAATGCGCTCAACCGTCTTGGTATTAAGCGCGTTGCTGGCAATTTGGTGATTAAAGGCAATTTTTATATGAATTACACCGTTACAGCAGCTGTGGCGGGTCAAATGCTTAGAGAAACGCTAAATGCTAAGAGTTGGTCAAAAGGAACTACGTTCAGATATCATTTCTCGATGCCCAAGGGAACCCCCAAACCGTTCTTAGCGATCGCAGGTGGCGTGAAAGTTCTCTCTGCCCAAAATTCCCAGGGTGGCAGTAATAATTCGCAACAAATTTTATTATTGCGTCACCGCTCTCTTACTTTGGCGCAAATCTTGAAGCACATGAATGTTTACAGCAATAACGAAATGGCACAGATGCTGGCTACTGCTTTGGGAGGCGCTGCTGTTGTACGAGAGCTTGCTGCTGAAGCAGCTGGAGTTCCCCAGTCGGAAATTCTGTTGGTGAACGGATCTGGACTGGGAGCGGACAATCGCATTTCCCCCAGGGCAGTTTGTGCTATGTTACAAGCGATTCAACACAAGTTGCAGCCTGTAGGCTTAACCATTGCCGACTTATTTCCAGTTTCGGGTTTCGATCGCGACGGTACGATGATACATCGGCAGATACCGAATGCAGCAGTCGTAAAAACGGGTACTCTGCGGAATGTCAGTGCGCTAGCTGGGGTTTTTCCCACACGCGATCGCGGTTTGGTTTGGTTTGCTATCATCAACCGAGGCAACGATGTCCCGAATCTTCGCATGGGTCAAGATAGGTTTCTACAATCATTGATCCAGGAATGGGGCGCAGCATCAGATTTACCAAAAGTAGTTCTTCCCTCTCCCTCTAATTTCGGCGATGCCAGTCGTTTAGGAGCTACAGTTCGCAATGATATTCTGTTTGGAGGCTAGGGATTAGGGGCTAGGGATTAGGGGCTAGGGGCTAGGGAAAAGGGAGAGGGAAGAGGCAAGAGGGAAAAGGGAAAAGGGAAAAGGGAAAAGGGAAAAGGGAAAAGGCAAGAGGGAAAAGATTTATTCTCCCGCTCTCCCGCTCTCCCGCTCCCCCGCTCCCTCACTCCCCCTTTAGGGAACAATTTCGGTAACGACTCTACCGCCGCTGTTACCGCCGCTGAGGACAATAGTTTGGTTTTTTAGTTGGCCAACGGCTTTGGGGCCGGTCAAGCTCAAGGGTGGGTCAGTTTGTCTGTAATACACATTGCCTACAGCCTCAAAGGTTTCTGTAGGAAGATACCAAGTGAGTTTATCCGTTCGCATTTGGGATGGCGGACGCTTTCCTACACCGAATACTTTGCCACTTAAATAAGCGATTTTGGGCTCTAGATCGACTCGACCTCGATCGCCTGTTAAGGTCACTTGTTGGACGCGATGGGAAATTCGCACAGGTTCTTCGGAAGTTACTGTTTTGCCTGTAACGTTCCAAATTAAAAAATTACTGGCAATATCGAGGGGTGGATCTAATAACGCTAACTGACCGTTTTTTTTCAACGTAGCGATTTTATTTTTGAGGTCAACATCTCCTCGGTCGCCGAATCCTCGATCTGCGATCGTCGTGCCAATATATCGGTAAAATTGAACTGGGCGATTGCTATACATTTTTTCGTTTTGCATTTCCCAAGTCAAATGCTCGGTTCTCATTTGTAAAGATTGCTCTTTGGCAAATGCTACTACGTTACCGATTAATTCTATTCGTTTTTCTCGACTAAAAGCTCGCGCTTCTCGTGCGGATGCGTCTACTTGTTTGTGAGTTCCAGTCAATTGATTTCGGACAATCAAAAGATCTTCTTGGGGACGCCATTCCATCTCGTTGCCGCGCAAGACTACGCCGTTTTGGATATCGGTCGCGACAATTTGGCCTTTAAGAAAAATTTTCTTGCCATCCTGATGAACTTCTCCCTGTTGTCCTGTTACTTGATAAAGTAACTTGCCATCCTGGAACAAATCACCTATCGGACTTTGAATTTGTGCAATCTTGTTGTTATTGCTATATACCGCTTGTTTTGCCTTGATTTTCCATACAGGACTTCCCTTTTCATCAGCGCGATCGAGCGTAACCTCATTAAAGGTAAAACCACCTTCAACATTTTTTCCCGCCGCACTTTCTTGCGCGAGTTGACTATCTTGAGCCAGTTTTTTTGCTGTACGACCGTCGCTCCTGCAAGCTACTATGCTTAACAGGAGCGGCAGCAAAAAAACGAGTTTGAGCGGGACAATTTTGCCACGATTATTTTTATTCAAATTTGCCCCCTTAACAATTAAAAATTAAAAATCCAGAAAGCAGCTTTTAATTTTTAATTATTCGCTTATTCGTCATCTTTGGGATCGTCCAGCAAACCTATACCAGAAAACGGACGGTATGTATAGCCTTGTCGTGGAGTTTTTTGGATATCTTCCTTGATATTTTCCAGGTCGATATAACGGTCTGCCACATTGATCAAACTGTCGCTGGTCATGGAACGGAGACTCACTACTTCTACCCGAACGCCCCGATAACTAACTGCATCGACTGCGTATGCCAGATCGCCATCTCCGCTTACCAAAACAGCTGTGTCGTAGGAACCGACTAAGGCCATCATATCTACAGCTATTTCCACATCGAGGTTAGCTTTTTTAGAACCATCCGGCAATTGTACGAGGTCTTTGGCAATTACTCGGTAGCCGTTGCGGCGCATCCACAGTAGAAAACCCTGCTGCTTTTCGTTAGTGCGATCGACTCCAGTATAAAAGAACGATCGCAGCAGTCGAGAGCCAGCAGTTAATCGACAAAGCAATTTGGTGTAGTCGATTTCAATTCCCAGTTGCAGGGCTGCATAAAACAAATTCGAGCCATCAATAAAAATAGCAACGCGACCGCGATTTTCTAGAACTTGTTCTGGCGTGAATAGCGAATCTCTTTCCAAATTATTCAACATGGTTGTTATGCCTCTTTTGTTATCAAATCAAAATTGATGCTATCTTTTAATATTTTTAGCATCCCTAATAGCTTATTTGTCTTCTGACGAACCGGTTTCCAGTAACTCCAGTTTCTGAAAGACGGGTCGGGGTTCGCCTAAAGTCTGACTACTAGGTAGTGTTCCCCAATTAGCATGGATGTTGAAAGGTGCTGAAACATTAATTTGTGTTTTGTCATTAAAGTTCGTATCAAAGCCCAATTGCCGATAAATTTCGTTGCTGATATTGGGGATAATCGGTGACAAGAGATAGGCAGCCAATCGTACTGATTCTAAAACAGCGTACAGTACTTGTTCTACAAGTACCTGTTTTCCCTGCTTGTACAGTGTCCAAGGAGCCTGTTCGTCAATGTATTTGTTGCCGGCGCGAATCAATGTAAGAATCGCTTCAGTTGCTTGGGTGAAAGCGAGGGCTTCGTAGGCTTGGGCGACTCTTTCTCCCAAGTCGCTGCCAATAACTTTGAGGGTATTATCTGCGGGGATATCTTGACCGCTGATATTCGGTACTTTGCCACCCCAGTACTTACGTGCCATGTTCAGCGTGCGATTGAGCAAGTTGCCCAAGTCGTTTGCCAGGTCGGCATTGAGTATGGGAATAAATCTTTCTTTTTCGTTAAAATCGCCATCCCGCCCAAATTCAATTTCTTTCATAAAGTAGTAGCGCACAGCATCTGTACCGTAGCGCTTGACTAAGGCAACGGGATCGATCGTATTACCAAGCGTTTTACTCATTTTTTGTCCGTCTACGGTAATAAAACCATGCCCAAACACTCGGTATGGAATTGGCAGACCGGCTGATAGCAACATGGCAGGCCAATAAACGGCGTGGAAGCGTAAAATATCTTTGCCAATCAAATGTAAGTCGATCGGCCACCATTTTGATAAGGCATTCTCTAAGGTAGGTTCGCTATCCGGATCGAGTAGAGCGGTAACATAACCGAGCAGAGCATCAAACCAAACGTATATTGTTTGGCTGGGGTCAACTGGCACCGGGAAGCCCCACTGCACGTTTACTCGCGAAATCGAGAAGTCTTGCAGTCCTTGGTTGACAAAGTTGAGAACTTCGTTACGGCGGCTTTGTGGCTGAATAAAATCGGGTCTTTCTTGATACAGGGCTTCGAGTTGGCTTTGGTACTTGGAGAGCCGGAAGAAATAGTTCTGCTCGTCTCGCCATTCTACCTCTTTGTTTGGGTGCAAGGCACAACGCCTTCCTTCCAGGAGTTCGCGTTCTTCTTTAAATTCTTCGCAGGAAACGCAGTACCAACCTTTTTGTTGGCTCTGGTAGATATCGCCTTTGTCCCAGACGTCCTGAAAAAATTGTTTGACAATAGCTTCGTGTTTTGGGGCTGTGGTACGGCTGAACCGATCGTACTGAATATCGAGCTGTTGCCAAAGTGCTTGAAAGCCAACGGCAATTTCGTCACAGTGTTCTTTAGGCGATTTCCCCCGACTTTCTGCTGTACGTTCAATTTTCTGCCCGTGTTCGTCAGTTCCTGTAATCAGCAACACGGATTTTCCGCGTAGCCTTTGAAACCGAGCGATCGCATCTGCGGCGATCGTAGTATAAGCACTTCCTATGTGAGGTAAGTCGTTTACGTAGTACAGCGGTGTTGTAACAGCAAATGTGTTTTTATTTTTATCGATAGAATTCATGGAATGACACAAAGTAATTCTCTAAAACTGTTTCTAATCATACATGAGGGGTTTGAATACCTCATTTTATTTATTTATTTTATATAAGTTATTAAAAAACTTAATACCGCGATATTGCGGTTAAAATTCATTTTTTCACCGCTATTCAATATAAAACCTGCTTACACGATCGAGGTAGAGGCGTCTCTACCCTGGGATATTTGTCGCTGCTATTACATTAAAGTTAACAATTATTAAGAAGAATGTCTTCCGTATTGCCATTGATGTTGCTTTCTCCATGTATTCCGAGAGTCCACTGAAGATTTCGCAGTCGTTCCTTGCTGCTACTGGTACGCGGCTGTTTCTCCACCATGAGGATCGTATTCCTCGAACCGGACCGATGCTGCTGGTGAGCAATCATCGCAGCTTTATGGATGCACCGGTGCTGATGGCATCTGTGGGGCGTACAATTCGTTTTGCTTGTCATCATTACATGGGGGAAGTACCGGTGATGCGGGAAATTGTGACAAGCTTAGGGTGCTTTCCCTTAAAAGAATCCGGACTCAGACAGCAGCATTTCTTCGATCGGGCGATCGAGCTTTTACAAACTCAGCAGGTAGTGGGAGTGTTTCCGGAAGGGGCGCAACCTATGGTCAAGTTTAGCCCGCCGGATAAATTAGGGAAGTTTCAAAGGGGATTCGCACATTTGGCTTTGCGAGCTGCGGTGCCGGATTTGGTAATATTGCCAGTGACGATCGCTTCGATTGAGGAATCGGTAAGTTCAGCCGTTCCTCTCAAGCTACTGAGCTTATTTGACCCTTCAGAACCGTTATTCGCTCAACCGGGTTGGCATCCTTTGGTAGTATATCGCCGAGTTAACGTTCTCATCGGTCATCCTTCTTGGATAAGCGCTTCCCAACGGGAATACTATCAAGGCAAACAGGCAAAAGCAGTCGTTGCTGAGATTACGCATTACTGTCAAACTGAAATTGCCGAACTGCTCCGTCGGGGCTGTTATTGAATTATTTGTATAACGATGCTACAGATAAAAAGTCACCCTTGCTTTTTGACGCCTAAACCACTTAAGCCAGATTGCCCCCTATTTGTATTTCTGCCAGGAATGGATGGTACGGGTCAACTGTTTCGATCGCAAACTGCTGGTTTGGAAACTGGCTTCGATATACGCTGTTTGGCGATCCCAGCCAATGACTTGACAAACTGGGATGTTCTGGCCGATAAAGTTGTGGGGCTGATCGAAGCAGAAATAAAGCAAGATCCCCAGCGATCGGTTTATTTGTGCGGCGAGTCGTTTGGTGGTTGCTTGGCAATTAAAGTTGCGCTGCGAGCTCCTCAACTATTTGAACGCCTGATTTTAGTCAACCCAGCTTCTTCTATAAGTCGTCGCCCTTGGATATATTTGGGCATCTCTTTGACTAAGATCGTGCCTGAGAGCTTTTATCAGTTTGGTTCATTGGTAGGTTTGTCGGTTTTAGCGGCTTTGGCAAGAATTGCGCCTGAAGACCGTCAAGCCCTCATGGAAGCTGTCCAAATGGTACCTCAGAAAACGGCTGTGTGGCGACTATCTCTGCTCAAAGATTTTGATGTTGAGAATATCGAGTTACATCGCATCGGTCAACCGGTGCTGATTGTTGCGGGTGCGTCCGATCGCCTGCTACCCTCTGTAACTGAAGCCGAATGCTTAGCGGAAAGCTTACCCAATGCGGAAATCGTGGTTCTACCCGAAAGCGGTCACGCTTGTTTGCTGGAGAAGGATGTCAATCTCTACGAAATTATGAAAGCCCGCAAGTTCTTACCCTCTCAGAGTAAGCGTTCCCACACTTTAGCACGGTCAAAAAATTCAAAAAGTGAGCTTGTCAGTTCACCGACTTAAAAAATTTTAGGCGAGCCCTGCATAAATATTGTTGAATTTGTTATGATAGCAATTCGGAGGGCGACTAGCTCAATGGTAGAGCAGCGGACTCTTAATCCGGTGGTTCAGGGTTCGAGCCCCTGGTCGCCCATCAGACAAAATCCCTGAAATCAAATTCTAGCAAGGACTTCAGGGATTTTGCTTTTAGGTGTTGGGCGATCGCAAGTTCGACGTTTTGAAGCGCCTTGACGCGCCGTTGACGCGCCAAATTTTAAAGTTTATTCGCTAAGGCGATGCAGTTGTGGTTGCGGCTTTACAGCAATCGACCAAAGGCTCTTTGGCGATTTGCTCCAGGCCGACTGATTTTAACAGTTCTTCCCAGGAAGTTGCTACGGCTGAATTATTGGGATCGGTGCGGCGCAGTTCGGCTATAGTGCTGAGCGCCTCGTACCAAATACCATTTTTGGCATATAATGCTAGGCGATCGCGCTCTTGTGGGGCTTCCTTGAGCTGTTGGGCTAAAGTTGGACTGGGGTCAGTTAGTTCCATCCAACCTTCCACAAAAGGATCGTTAATTTGGTCTGTAGAATTACACCTGAGCACCAAATACCATTTATAATTCTTGCCTTTCTCTAAAGACGGTCTATTTGCTCCTTGAAAAGGGCTTAAGCTCACAATACCAGGTGTGCCAGTAATAGGAAAAGTTTGTCTGTAAATATCTGTATCCCGGTCATCCTTGAGAACAAATTCTGCGGTACTTGCAGAAGTTGTAGGAATATAAAAGAAGATTTTTGGATTAGCTGTTACTGTTAGCCCGAATTTATCGGTTGGCATCAATGCAGTTAAACGCAGAGACGTATCCCCATCATTTTGGCATTGTTCGCCCCGCGATGCCCCTCCGGCGGTGCTAGTAGGTGCGCCTCTATTTGGAGCCTGAAATGCCTGAGATATCTCCCAACTGCCAGGTATCCTTTGAGCGGAGGTTTGTCTTTGCTGTGCCTGTACTTTGGCTGGGAAGCGAGGGATGATAGCCAATCCCAGAGATACCGCCAATGAAAGCGTTGCCAGATGTAGGACGGATTTTTTTGAACCCATATAAATACCTGCTTGTGCAATAAGGGCTAGTAATTATATCAGCTTAGCTGTTAAAAATTCCAAAAGCGAGACTGTATTACTTTTGGGAGATGACAATTTAGCACTGAGGCTAGATGTAAAGCTATTAATCTGAGTATACCCATATCCAAGACTTAAGCATCCCCATCGGTGTTCCTAATGACACATATATGAGAGCTTCAGAGGGGAGCGGGAGAGCTAAAAGTCAAAAGTCAAAAGTCAAAATTCCGCTTCCCTCTTCCCCCGACGCCCTAATCCCTAATTTCGGCTAGGCGCTGCTGAAGCATTTGGGGAAATTGGGCGTAATATTGTTGGTTGAGCGGAGAAGGGTGAGGTAGGGGCATCAGCGTCACAACACGTTGATGCAGATTGCCTTGATTATCTTTTGCTTGGAGGGTAACTTGCAAACTGGCCGTGTAGCGATCGCTACCTTCAAAAAATTCCGCCGCCACGCCTTTGGCAGCATAGGGAAAAAACCATTTAAAAGCTTCGTTCCCCAACGTGATAATTTGATTTCCTTGCCAGTGAAATACGAGCAAACGTTCTAGAAAAGGACGAAATCGTTTTTTCACACCTTCTGAGTAAGCTTTGTTCCCTGGTGGTTTGTAAGGAACGGTGTTGGTGAAGAGAACGCGATCGAGAACGGTTTGCAAATCTCGATCGTCGCTTGGCTCTTTACCGTACATAGAGCGGTAGAGACCCAGCCGGACAAGCTTGCCAGCAGCGCCGTAAAGCGGTTGACGGGCAAATACTTCATCTTTGCCTAAATCTCGCGCAAAAAAGCATAGCTGGCTTTCTAGGTTGCCTGCGTATAGAATTGGCTGGGTGGGCTCCAAACCCGCTGCACGATAGACTGGTTCGTCGATGGGAAACTCAGCACTTTGAGCTTCTTGCTGTATTTCTGTTAGTAACTGTTGGATGTCTGTCATGAAACTAAATTATTATTCTTTTGATTCAGGGATCGGCACTGAGAACTTTTATGGCTGAGCCGTTAATTGAATTAAAGGGAATCAGTAAGTCTTTTGGCGATGCTTTAGTCTTAGATGAAGTTGACCTGACGATTTACCAAGGCGAAGCGCTGGCGATTATTGGCCCCTCCGGTACGGGAAAATCGACGATTCTACGCATAATTTCTGGTTTGCTGGCTCCCGATGCTGGCGAGATTTATATTAAAGGAGAGCGACGGCGGGGGTTGGTGGAAGATGCGGAAGATCCGATCGGCATTGGTATGGTTTTCCAGCAAGCGGCTTTGTTCGACTCGCTGACAGTAGAAGAAAATGTCGGTTTTCTGTTGTTTCAACATTCTAAACTGCCGCGCCGCGTAATTCGCTCTCTGGTCAACCAAAAGCTGGAGATGGTGGGATTGCCGAGAATTGGCGATCGCTATCCTTCTCAATTATCGGGCGGGATGCGTAAGCGGGTGAGTTTTGCCCGTGCGATTATGTCAAATCCAGAAAATCCCAAGGATACCCCAGAAGTTTTGCTGTACGATGAGCCTACCGCCGGACTAGACCCGGTTGCTTCTACGGTAATTGAGGATTTGATCCGCCAGTTACAGTGTAATGAAGGAGGTTGCACCAGCTACGTTATTGTCACTCACCAAGACAGCACGATCCGCCGTACTGCCGATCGAATTGTGTTCCTCTATCGGGGTAAGGTGCAGTGGTCGGGAAGTCTTAGCGAGATCGATACGACCGATAACGCTTTGATCCGGCAATTTTTTAGCGGTAGCGTAGAAGGGCCGATTCAAGTAGCCGGTTAAGATAGCTCTAATAGTTTTCGATTATCGCAAGCCTTCAATTCTAAAAATCCAAAATCCAAAATCCAAAATCTAAAATCGGTTGGGGGAGAGGAGATGCGATCGCGAACAGTTCGGGAAGGCTCGGTTGGTTTGTTATTTTTGTTGGGAATAGGCTTATTCGCTGCATTAGTTTTGTGGTTGCGTGGCACATATTTCGGCACTCGCACCTATAAAGCGATCGTTGAATTTGCCAACGCAGCCGGTATGCAAGTAGGGACAGCAGTGCGATATCGCGGTGTCGCCGTTGGCAAAGTTACCAACATCAAACCACAAGCAAATGGAGTTGAAGTTGAAATTGAAATTACCCAATCAGATTTAGCAATACCTCGCAATGTTGTAGTAGAAGCGAATCAGTCTGGTTTAATTAGCGAAAATACTATCGAGATCGTACCTATAAATACTGTACCGATTGATGTCCAAGGTGTTAATCCTTTCAGTCCCGACTGCAAAGATCGCAACTTGATTATCTGTAACAACGAACGTTTGCAAGGTAAGGTGGGAGTTAGCCTGGACGAACTAATTCGCGTTGCCGTTCGCTTTGCCAATTTATACAGCGACCCCAAGTTTTTTGACAACATAAATTCGGCAGTAGCAAACACATCTGTAGCGGCACAGGGAGTGACTCAACTGACACGAGAACTGTCTGGTTTAATAGTATCGGTAAAGCAAGATTTGAGAAATGTGTCGGCGGCGGCGAATACAGTTGGTGCAACGGCGCAAAAATTAGGTACAACAGTCGATCGATTCGGCGGAACTGCCGATCGACTAAATCAAACAATTGCTAAATTCGGCAGTACTGCGGATAATGTTAACCTAACTATCGCCAAATTCGGCAGTACTGCTGACAAACTCAATCAAACAGCCGATCGATTTGCTGGAACTGCCAGTCAAATTAATGTTGCCGTTAATCAAACAACCGATCGCATCGGTGCGACTGCTGATAAATTAGGTCGTACTACCGATCGCATTGGTGGAACTATAGACAAATTCGGTCGCACCGCCGACCAAGTTTCTGTTGCTGTGAATAGAATTGATACTACCGCTACTCGAACCGCAAATCAAATTAACGAGACTGTTACTCAGACGGCGGGGAAATTTGGTACAACAGCCGATCGATTTAGTGTAACAGCCGGTCAAGCCAGCGATTTACTTACAAATATCAATAGTTTAGTCAAAACCAATCAAGCTACACTTGTCAGCACCCTCAACAATCTCAGCCAAACTAGCGAACAGCTTCGAGTTACGGTAGCCAACCTTTCTCCGGCGATCGATCGCGTTTTGCAAGGAGAATTTATTCGTAACTTAGAAACTCTGTCTGCCAATGCAGCACAAGCTTCCGCCAATTTACGCGATATCTCCAACTCGTTGAATGACCCAAATTATTTACTAACTCTACAACAAACATTAGATTCCGCTCGCGTAACGTTTGAGAACGCACAAAAAATCACATCTGACCTCGATGAGTTGACAGGCGATCCCAGATTCCGCAATAATTTACGCAACCTGGTTAACGGGTTGAGCGGTTTGGTATCTTCCACAGAGGAATTACAAGAGCAAGTTGAAGTTGCACAGTTCTTGACTCCTATGGTGTCAGCAACAAATATGCAAATTCCGGAAATGGCAAATCATACTTCTGCTACTCATCCACCCGTACCTGTGACAACCTCTATAGAAGAGAACAAGCCGAAACCGATTGCACAAAAAAACAGCAAATCTTCTGGAAGTAAGCAATAAAAAAATAAGTGAAAATGAATAAAGATAGTTTGTTGTATCCACAAATTAACTCCTCTCGAAATATCGAAAACAATCTTAATTATCAAAAAATATATCCAATAATAGTAATTGATGCTATATTTTTTCAATTCTATAAAACAGGAATTGCTCGTGTTTGGAGGTCATTGCTAGAAGAGTGGGCAGCTAGTGGATATGCAAAGCATATTGTTGTACTCGATCGAGTTGGCACTGCTCCCAAAATTTCTGGTATCCGATATCGAAATGTTCAGCAATATGACTATAGCAAAACAGATGCAGACCGCATAATGTTGCAGCAAGTTTGCAATGAAGAAAATGCTGACTTATTCGTTTCCACCTACTACACAACACCTATTTCAACGCCATCTGTATTTATGGCGTATGATATGATTCCAGAAATTATGCGCTGGAATCTTGCCGAACCCATGTGGCGCGAGAAACATTATGCTATCCGCCACGCATATAGATACATTGCAATTTCAGAAAATACAGCCCGCGATTTAGCAAAGTTTTTTCCGCATATTCACGCCAGTTCTATAACTGTGGCTCATTGCGGCGTTAAAAGTATATTTTCGCCCGCTATTCCTGAAGAAATTAGCAGTTTTAAAGTAAAGTATAGCATCTCAAAACCTTACTTTCTTTTAGTTGGTGCGTCAACAGGTTACAAAAATACTATTTTGTTTATCCAAGCTTTTGCTAAACTGACAAACAAACAAGATTTTGAAATTGTTTATACAGGTGCTAGTTTCTTATCAGAAAGCGATCGCAAAGCCTTCCTTTCAGGCATCACCATCCATAAATTGCAACTGGAAGATGAAGAATTAAAATTAGCTTATTCTGGTGCCGTCGCATTAGTCTATCCATCAAAATATGAAGGGTTCGGATTACCTATACTTGAGGCGTTATCCTGTGGATGTCCAGTTATTACTTGTGCAAATGCCTCTATTCCCGAAGTGGCTGGAGAAGCCGCAATTTATGTAAATGATAGCGATGTCGATGAATTAACTAAAGCTTTATCCGAAGTTCAAAAGCTCGATGTTCGCCAATCATTAATTTCGGCTGGCTTGTCACAATCTAAAAAGTTTTCGTGGTCAAAAATGGCTGACTTAGTTAGCTCAGCCTTGCAATCAGCTGCTGCAAATATAGAAAATGCCAAAAAAGCCTCTGCTGAGTTATCAGTTCATGTGGAAAAGTTTGAGCGGCAGTTGCTGGAAGAAACTATCGATTCATCGCAATTCCTCAATCTGGTAAGTGGATGTATGAACCTCTATGAAATCGATCCAGAAGATGAATCGGTATTGGCAGACTTACGCTTAATTCGCAAACGCATAGCGAATTTTTGGTTGAGTGCAGCAGTTGAAGAACTGGAAAGTCTCTATTTGGGAAATATCGGTAAGGCTCATCAAATCCTGCAAAATAGTGCTTTTAAAAAGACACAGTTAACGGAAGTGGAACAGACTTTTGTAGATGAATTGGTAGAAAAATTAGCGAAAGGATTGGACAATTCAAGGGCTATTAATTACCGACTGGCAGCGATGTTGTATTGTTTGGAAAATGAAGGCGATCGCACTCATTTCCCTAATTGGTTACAATGATATAATCGTCATCTCGTAAGAAAGTAAATTCTCAGGAAAATAGTGGGTAGAGGAATAATTACAGCGCTTTATAGTTGCATGAAGCACGCAGAAACCCGGTTTCTCTACACCTAGCTTAGCTAAGCCCAATCTTCGCTATCGTTACCGCGAGTTTTATAAACTTCCCCTTTCGCATGGATTTTGCGGGTAGTTTCATAAAGTTCCTCTTCGTTCATACCCCACATTTGCAGAACTTTGTCTAAGTCTTCCTTGATATCTCTCGCGCCAGGAAAGCCAAGGTAGCGAATTCGCAACCGCGCTAATTCGGCTAGGTTGTATTCACTTGGCTTTCCTGCTAAGAGGTTATCGACTACTTTGCGATCTTTACTATATTGAGGATGCTGCTGTTCTTTGGTCATCTTTGTTTTGCTACAAGTTCTTCAAATATGTTGTACATATCCTGGGCAAATTTTTTCGTGTTCCACAAAGGTGCTAAATTTTCTGGCTGTTTCGATCGCACAATTTGCTCTCGTATTGAAAGCCTTAGATCGGTCTCGTTACCGAGTTTAATTCCCCAATCTGTGTACTCTTCCCAACTCTTAGCTACACCACTCGAAAGGGAGAGAGCTTGTAAAAAAGAATATCCCATTCTGGAAAGATACTGCTCACCTGTTCTAGTTACAACTGGCAAGTCAAAGGATAATGCTTCTAAGTTATGCGTCCCGCCATTATAAGGATAGGAATCGAGCAAAACATCGGCAATTTTGTAAGTCGATCTATGTTCTTCTTCCGTCTTTGTAAGGGGCATAAATTTTATGCGATTAAATCTCACTCCAATTGCTTCGCATTCCTTCTGATAAGCCGCTTGAATTATTTCTCGATCGCCTGTGTGTCCCTTATATATCAATATGCTATCAGGCACGTGCTTGAGCATTTTTACCTGAGATTTTATCATTTCTGCATTCATTTTATATGCAGGCGCAACGCATAAGTAAACTACTTGATCTTCAGCCAGCCGCATAGCTTTTCTGCTAACTTCTCGCTGGATGGGTTTGCATTCAAATCCAGAAACTGCCACAAATGAATCTGGCAGACGGACTAACTGTTCCCGATAGTATTTTTCTGTACCTGCGGGGTGCGTGTGCCAGTCGCAGAGGAAGTAATTATTTGCATTTGTGAATGGCGCTTCAAATCCCAACCAAGATATACACACAGGCGCTGGTTGTTTATGGATAATATCGACTTGAATGGGGACGCTGAGAGAATCTAAATCAATTAATACATCTACTTCATCTTTCAATATTTGCTCGATTATTTCTTTTGTATCGGCTGTGCCATTGGCTAACTTTTTGGGTCTGTAAAGGCTTGTAGACGCCTGTTCAAATAGCTTAGTTCTATCATCTGGTTTGCGATCGCCAGTGAGGTACAAGTAGACGTTTTGGGTCAGGTCATTCAATTCTCGGATCGTATCATAACTACACCAGCCCACAGAATGTCTGACAAAGTGGCTCGACAAAATACCTATTCTTAATCTTTGCGAGCCTTGGCTTTTTGATTTAATATTATAAATTTGTTCTGGCTTAGGCTTAATAACTTTTTCAACGTATTTTTCGCCAATTGTGTTTGCCAGTTTAGAATTCGCAGGTAAATCTTCGCGCAAATAATTGACATTAAATAATACTTGCGAGTAAATAGATGCGATCTCTTCTGATTTTAATTCTGACAAACGCTCGTAAATTAGCGGTTCAATTTCCAAAAATTTGTTCCTGGCAATTTCGTTCAGCCCCGATTTGACATAAGTGGCGATAAAAGTTATGGCAGCAATTATCTGACCTGTTTCGCCACAATTTTGGCTATAATCATCTACTGCTTCTCTTAAAAGCGCAAAATCAGAATTATTAGCTGGCCCGCCGATCAAAAACGACATACACAAATGGGAAAGCAGCAGGTCGGGGTTGATTTTAATAGCTTTTTTAAGAGTGTCGATCGCATATTTGAACTTCTCGGCATTCAGCCGACCTTGTTGCTGGCTTTGCCGCTGCACTGACATCCCGATGTTATAGTAAGCTTCGGCTAAGTCGGGTTGCAGTTCGATCGCTTTTTGGAACTGGACGATCGCCTGTTCAAAATTATCTTGTTGTGCTAGAGCCGAACCTATGTTAAAATACGCTCGCGCTGAATCAGGGACGAGTTGAAGTACTTTCCGGTATTGAAGCAGAGCTTGTGAAAACTTCTCTTGTTCTAAGAAAGCGTTGCCTAACTGATTGTAAGCTTCCGCATAATCTGGTTTGAGATCGATCGTGCTTTGTAAATGCACGATCGCTTCCTCTATTTGACCTTGTTGTTTGAGAGCCGTACCCAAGTTAAAATGTGCGAGGGGATAATTCGGTTTCAATGCCACCGCACGTTTGTAATATCCGATCGCCTCTTCCCACTTACCCTGTTTGCCGACAGCCGTTCCCAGATCGTTGAGAGTTTCGGCACTCAGGAGTTCTGGTTTGAGTTTCAAAGCCTTTTGCCAGCAAGGAACTGCTTCATCAGCTCGACCTAGCTGCATGAAAACATTTGCCAAATTCCAATATGCAGCTGCCAGATCTGGTTTGAGGTCGATCGCTTTTTGATAGTAGGCAATCGCTTCTTCTGATTGACCCAGCTTGGAAAGCATAGTCGCTTTATTGACATAAGCTTCCGCAAACTCCGGGTTTATTTCCAGCGCCTTGTTGTAAGCGCGAAGGGCTTCTTCTATCTTGCCTTGGGCTTGCAGGGCGTTGCCTAAAATCTTGTATGTCGGGGCTTCATCCGGTTGTAACTTCAGGGCGAGTTTGCAGGATGCGATCGCTTCGGCGAACTTCCTTTGCAGCAAGTATACCTCACCGAGCTCGTAGTGTACCTGGGCGTAGTTGGGTTGAATTTCTAGCGCCTTTTGGTAGCTTTCTATCGCTTCATTGAGTTTTTGCTGACTTTTAAGCTGGTTGCCGATGTTGCAGAAGTTTTGAGCTGCTTCTGAATGAAGTTGACTTTGCATCCTATTAGCTTGCCCTTGACGCGGTAAAGTTAACGCTGGAGTTATTTTAATCGGGGAACAGGTCATTGGCGATCGGGGAATAGGAATTAAATGACCTTTTGACCTTTTGACCGATGACCTTTTGACCGACGACGAAGGAGTTTAGTGAATGACCGCAGAAATGGACGCCTCTAAATTGATGAAACAGCAAGTCGGCAAAGCTGCTGCCGATCGCGTGCAATCCAGTTCTATTGTAGGGCTGGGGACTGGCTCTACTACAGCTTACGCGATACAGTTTTTGGGCGATCGCCTTAAATCCGGCGAATTAAAAGATATCATAGGCGTCCCCACCTCGTTTCAGGCGGAAGTGTTAGCCAGAGAGTACGGCATTCCCCTGACGACACTGGATGTAATCGATCGGATCGATATCGCCATTGACGGTGCCGATGAAGTTGACCCCCAACTCAATTTAATCAAAGGTGGCGGCGCTGCCCACACCCGCGAGAAAGTCGTCGATACCCTCGCTGCCGAGTTTATCGTAGTTGTGGATAGTTCCAAACTGGTAGACAAACTCGGTTCCACCTTCAAGGTACCTGTAGAAGTCATACCGATGGCATACGCACCCGTAATGCGTGCCATTGAAAAACTCGGCGGCAAACCAGAATTGCGAATGGGCGTCAAAAAAGCTGGCCCAGTAGTTACCGATCAGGGAAATATGGTAATCGATGTCAAATTTGACAGCATTGACAACCCAGCCGAACTAGAGAAAACACTTAACAACATTCCCGGTGTTCTCGAAAATGGCTTATTTGTCAACACCACAAATTTAGTGTTGGTAGGTGAAATCAAGGACGGACAGCCTTCCGTGCGCGAGATTGTCAAAGGCTAGAGTTATTTTCTCAGAAAACCGTTTTCTTGAAGAAACCGGTTTTCTGAGCAATTGCTAACTAAAAAAGACCAAAACTTTTTGTTGCTATCTTAAACTTTTTTAAAATAAAAAACCTATCTTGCGATCGACTTTTGGTTGAGCTTGTTGGGCTTTTCAATCATTAAAAATAATCTATCTGTCAACCGCCCCACCCACTCTTGGGATGGGGCTTGTAACTAACCAGAAAACCTAGCTGAAACATCTGGGTTATTGACCGAACCCTGCTCCTCCGTCTTTTGGGTAGAGGAGAGAAAATAATCATCGCGAATATTCCTAGAACGCCAGTCCACTAGAATAAATTGACAAAAACAACGAAATATGTTTTGTGTAGGGGCTTTCGCATTTGGGCGACAATTTATTGCACAAAACCCAAGATTTTCTGTCCAAATGCTTCGCCCTGCCGCAGTCTAAAGCTTATTCCACATTATGTTGCTTTTGTCAAGCTCTTTTACTGGACTGTGATTCCACTATTAACTTCACCAATGTTGCGGAAGTAGATTTAGAATTGTCCCAACAAAACGGTACTTCGCAAACTGCGCTTTTCTTCCTCTACAGTAGCGGTGGAAATCGCTATATAGGTTACGATCTGGATGCCTCCGGGCCTGGTAATGCTGTGAGTATTACACAGTTTGATGTCTCGCCGATGCCATCAAACGTTATGATGTTCAACCAAATAGGTTGGATATTTTATCATCTGCTTGACATTAAGCTAAAGCTGACCTGGGCATTTGTCCAGGTCACTTTCGATTGTTTTCCGTTATACAATCTCTACCGAGGATGAGCGTTAGGCAATAATAGATCGAGTTTCCTGGTGTGATATGGTTAGCCTTTTGGCTGGGTAAGTTAGAAGTAAGTAACCCTTTTGGTGTTATAATTCTGCAAACAAAAAATTGGCTGTTCTGACTGAAACCCTTGTTAGTAATATTACAGATGGGTGCATTTACAGATTTGGGTGGCGGGCGATCGCGTTTATACGGGTGCATTTACAAGGTTGCGATCGCAGGCAAGCCTCTTTTCATTGCTACTAACTTGAGGACGGTTAAAGGGTTATTTGTCAAAATTTTTACTACTTATACCAGAAGAGCCAAAAAGCCAAGTCTGGTCTGTGATTAATTTTTCCATTCGGAAAAAATTCTGTTACGATCGTCGATCGACCTCACTATTCAGTATAATTATCTACCCCATTGTCAGCCTTATCAAAAGGTGAGAAGTTTTTATGAGCCTTTGCCAAACAGTACTTTCCAAATAAATTGTTTGAATTCACATAGTTAAGTGCCTTTGCAAATCTCCCTTAAGGAGGATACGCTATAAAAGTTTGTACGTATTCTCCCTATTGGCCTGATAATCAGGAGGATAAAATTACTTTTTTTCAGTACATCTACCGAAGAGGATAAAAAAGTGGATAACTATAACACAACATCCGGCAAAGATTTCCTGACTTCCTCATCCATTACTGACATAATTCGGGCATTTGCAGGTGATGACATCGTTTTCGGGATGGAAGGGGATGACATTATCAACGGTAACGAAGACTCAGATATCCTCAATGGCAACCAAGGCAAAGACCTTGTGCGTGGCGGTCAAGGCGACGATCTTGTTCGGGGCGGTCAAGATGATGACTGGGTTTTCGGAGACAAAGGCGACGATACCGTTTATGGGGATTTGGGCAACGATACAGGCTATGGCGGTCTGGGTAACGACATACTGATAGGCGACGAAGAGTTAAAGACAGACTTCAGCCAAGATGGCGACGACGTATTATACGGAAATGAAAACAAAGATATTATCTACGGTCTGGGTGGTAACGACCTATTATTTGGCAATCAAGACCCAGATATCATCAACGGCAATAAAGGGAAAGACACAGTTCGCGGCGGTCAAGGCAACGATCTTGTTAGGGGTGGGGATAACAATGACTCCCTATTTGGTGACAAAGGCGACGATACCGTTTATGGAGATCTAGGCGACGACACGGGATATGGTGGCGAAGGTAACGACTTCTTAGTCGGCGACGAAGATATAAATGCAGACTTCAGTCAAGATGGCGACGACGTATTATACGGAAATGAAGGCGAAGATATTATCTACGGTCTGGGTGGCGACGACCTTCTATACGGCAATCAAGACGCAGATATCATTAACGGCAATGAAGGCAACGACACAGCTTGTGGCGGTCAAGGCCAAGATCTTGTTCGCGGTGGCGATAACAACGACTTACTATTTGGTGACAAAGGCGACGACACCATTTATGGAGATGTAGGCGATGACACTGCCATCGGCGGCGAGGGTAACGACCTGCTATATGGCGATACCAATACTGAGACATTTGAAACAACTATAAGTGTTGTGGTCTTTAGTACCATAACTGTGGAGACAGACACCAGCAAAGATGGCAAAGACGTTCTCTTTGGCGGACAAGGTAAAGATACCATCTGCGGTCTGGGTGGCGACGACATCATCAATGGCAACGAAGGCGAAGACTTAGTTTACGGCAACCAAGGTCAGGACACAATTCGCGGCGGTGACAACAACGATACAATCTGGGGAGGTCAAGGCAACGACCTACTCTACGGCGACAAAGACAACGACGTTCTCTGGGGAGACTTAGGTAGAGACAGCCTCGACGGCGGTAGCGGCGACGATGTATTCGTCATCGGCAGACGCAACGAAGAATCGGGTTTTCGCAGCACAGGTGGCCCCAACATCAGCGATGCCGACTTAATCGTCGATTTTGGCTATGGTTTGGATTTAATTGGCCTCACCGGCGGATTAACTTATGACGATTTGAATATCTTTCAAGGTAGCGGTGAAAATCAAAGTAATACTATAATTCAGGACAAATCGACGGGTGAATTTTTAGCGAATTTGAAAGGGGTTAACAGCAATACTATTACCAAAGCTAATTTCACTTACTCGACGATCCGAATTGACAATTACTTATCGTTCAGTCAGCAGACATACCGCGTTAGAGAAGACGGTACGCCCGAAAGTTTAGTAACGGTAACTCGTACAGGTAATCTGGATGCAGCTGTCGGTGCGATCGTTTTCTTATCAGATGGTACCGCCAAATCATCCCAGGACTACAACGGCAATCCGATCGAAGTTAACTTCGCCCCCGGAGAGACCGCCAAAACTATAGTTATTCCGATTGTTAGCGATACCATACCAGAAGGGGAAGAAACATTTTACGCCGCCTTGGGTTTCCCCAACAACGGTGCCACCATTGCCCCACCCAAAACAGCCGAAGTCAGAATTATCGATCGCAATAACCCACCATCATCCAACCCAGGTACAATTCAATTTAGCGGCCCTCTCTACGCTGTTGGTGAAGATGGCACACTGCTATCATTAATCGCAGTAAATCGCATCGGTGGCAGTAGCGGTGTTGTGAGTGCGAAAGTTCTCCTAAATGGCGGTAGTGCGATCGGTTCTGCCCCTCCCTTAGTATCCCCCACCGATTACAGCAACAACTTCATCACCGTCACTTGGGCAGATGGAGATACCGCCCCCAAAATTATTAACGTCCCCGTTCTCGACGATAAACTTGTTGAGGGTAACGAAACAGTTAATTTAACCCTCAGCGAACCCACAGGCGGCGTCACAATTGGACAGCAAAGTAATGCCATCCTCACAATCGTAGATAACGACAACAACTCAACACCTAGTATAGGTACAGGCGTTCTCTCATTTACCGCCGCCAGTTATAGCGATAACGAAGGTAATGGCGGCATTCCCAACAAAATCGTCGCCACCGTTCAACGCACAGGTGGCAGCGATGGGATTGTCAGCGTTCAAGCAATAGTAGATAATCCACCAGGCAGCGCTACAGATGGCAGCGATTACATCAACATTTCTCCCATCACCATCACTTTCAACAGTGGCGAAACTACCAAAACAGTCGCCCTACCTATTTTTGGCGATACATCTGCCGAAGCGGACGAAACAATTAATTTGAGATTGGTCAATCCCATCGGTGGCGCAACTCTTGGCAGTCAGCAAACAGCAACTTACACGATTATTAATGATGATGCCAATACCCCCAACAACGCCCCAGAAATTGATGTAGTCGAGAGCAATACAATCATTGCGGATAATACGGGTAACGTTAATTTCGGTACAACTACAGTTGGTGCATCTGTAACCAAAACCTTCACTGTCAAAAATATCGGTAATGCTAATCTTACTCTCGGTGCAATTAACAGTTTGCCAACTGGTTTTACCCTCGTCAATCAGTTCCAAAATACAACTCTAACTCCCGGTAGTACGACAAGTTTTGATGTCAAATTAGATGCCACAAATATCGGTAGTTATAACGGAAGCATTTCCTTTGTCAATAACGATTCTGATGAAAATCCTTACAACTTTAACATCAGCGGTGTTGTCAACGCACAAGCATCGAATCCAGAAATTCAATTACTCGATAACGCTACCGATATTGTTGATGGTACGACAACCCCAATAAACTTTGGCACAACCACTTTAGGTGTACCTATTACTAAAACTTTCACCGTCAAAAATTTGGGGACTACAGCACTTAATTTGAGTGGGTGGACATTGCCAACTGGCTTCAGCATAGTCGGAACTCTACCAGGGATTGTAGCACCCGGAGGTTCATCTACTTTTGATGTCAAATTGGAAGCAATTTCTGGTGGTAATTACCAAGGAAATTTAGATATTGGCAACAATGACGCCAACGAAAATCCGTTTAATTTTGCTATTGCCGGCACGGTAACTCCCGTACCACCAACCAGTCCAGAAATTCAAGTTTTAAGTGACCAAAATAACGATATTGCCGATGGCAGCACAACGCCTTTTGACTTCGGTACGACGCCTCTAGGTGTACCAATTATCAAAACATTCAAAGTCAAAAACATCGGTGGCGCTGCGCTTAACTTAAGCAACTGGAGTTTGTCGAATGGATTCAGTTTTGTCGGTACGCTTCCGGGAATTGTAGGCAATGCTACTGAGAGTACTTTCCAAATCAAATTTGATGCAAATACGACGGGTACTACCAAAGGAGATATCTCCGTTGGCAACAACGACCCCGATGAAAATCCTTTCAATTTTGCTATTTCTGGAACCGTAAGCGGTACGTCAACATCCAAGGCAGAAATTCAAGTTTTGGATGAGCAAAATAACAATATTGTTGATGGTACTACCACGCCATTTAACTTCGGCACAACCAAACTAGGAACAGCGATTACTAAAACTTTCACAGTCAAAAATACTGGCAGCGAACAACTAAATCTCACACTATGGAAATTGACAGACGGTTTTAGTTTTGTTAGCGCTGTTCCCGGAATAGTATTACCCGGTTCTCAGGCTACTTTCAAGTTAAAATTTGATGCAGGTAGTGTCGGGACAACTAACGGAAAGCTAGAAATTGATAATAATGATGGTGACGGCAGTGATGGCATTGAAAATCCCTTCGATTTTGCTATTGCCGGAACGGTAAGCAATTCACCAACAGCAAATCCGGAAATAGACGTTTTCAATGGGGCTACCGGTATCACCGATGGCAGCACAACACCGATAAACTTTGGCACCAGCAAAGCAGGCGAAGTAAACATCAAAACCTTCACCATCAACAATACTGGCAGCGATACGCTGACCTTAAGCGGATGGAAATTGCCAAATGGTTTCAGTTTGGTGGGAAATATCCCTGGTTCCGTAGAACCAGGAAAATCTACAACTTTCCAGGTCAGATTAGATGCAAATAACGGTGGGAACTACAAAGGTTCTTTAGAAATAGGTAATAACGACAGCGATGGCGGCGATGGGGTCGAAAATCCCTTCGATTTTGTCATTTCCGGTACTGTGTTACCTTTACCACCACCAAACGCAGAAATTGAGGTATCGGATCAGCTAAGCAACAACATTGATAGCGCCACGGAAACGCCCATAAATTTTGGCACTACCACAGTCGGTACAAGCCTTACTCAAACCTTCACTATCAAAAATAGTGGCACTGACAATCTCACTCTGGGTAAGTTGAGTTTGCCAACAGGTTTCAGTGTAGTAACGCCTTTTGGCAGTACAACTATAGGAGCCAATCAATCGACAACCTTTACTGTAAAACTTGATGCCAACAGCGCTGGGAATTATACTGGCACAATTTTGATTGAAAACAATGATTCGGATATCGGCGATGGCAAGGTAGAAGATCCCTTTTATTTCCCGATTGCAGGTATAGTACAAACTATACCCGCTCCCGAAATCGTCGTTCTTGATACTAGCAGTTCAACTCCTAATATTCCGGATGGCAGCACAACGCCAATTGACTTTGGCTCTACTCCATTAAACTTACCCAAATCGAAACAGTTTATTGTCATCAACACTGGCAATGCAAATCTTTCCATGAGTAATTGGAAATTGCCAAATGGTTTCAGTTTCGTGGGGACTCCTCCCAGCAGTATAGGACCTGGAGGTTCAGCTACTTTTAGTGTCCAACTGAATGGTCAGAGTGTTGGTGATGTCAGTGGAACGTTACAGTTTGACAACAATGATGGTGATGGGGGTGACGGGGTAGAAAATCCCTTTGATTTCCAAATTAAAGGTAAGGTGAATCCTGCCTCAGTTACTGTGAGTCCATTTACTAAAGATTTCCAGGAGAATAATCTTGGTGTTGGCGCAACCTCACGCAACTTTACTATCAACCTCGAATCTCCTGCACCAGCAGGGGGTGTGACTGTGAATTTCAATATGTCGGGAACAGCCACTGTTGGGCAGGCAAGTGGTAACGATTACACTCTGTCTGGTTCGTCGGGCATGACTTTTACCACATCAGGAACAACTGGTTCGATAACTATCCCACAGAACGCAACCAGTGCCAATATTTTTGCCACTATAATCGACGATTTTACTATTAACGAGCCGGATGAGACAGTGATAATTAACCTCACATCGGTTTCATCGGCAAATTCTGGTGACTTTATCGTAGGAGCGCAGAATTCAGCGCAAAATAACATCATCGATAATGATTGGAACAACTTGTCTACTGTCCTAACTGGAGGTGGTGCTGTTGACTTAATGCAGGGCAACGACAATCTTGTTGACACCATTAATCCCGGCAATGGCAATGATATTATTTCTTGGATGAACGTTCCGCCAATTGGCATCACAGATAAATTTGGTAGTGGTCAATTTCAGGCAGGTGGGGACAGATTCCAATTCACTTCAGCTAATTTCGGAAATATCTCTAGTGTCACGTCCTCATCTGTAACCATTTCAAGTACGGGTGCTGGTGGCACTAATATTAGTGGCAAGAATCTAATTATCTTCCCTGCGAGTATTACCTTTAACAGTGTTGGCGATCTGGATACAACATTGGCTGCCCAAAATGGTACGTCGGCAAATCCAGTTTTCTATATCTACCAGATCCTAGTTGATCCACCTCCAGCTAATCCTGGTCCTAAAATTCCAAATTGGTTTGTAGGTTACGACCCGATCGCAAACCAAGCTGGTACTGTTGGTGGTGTGGATGGTACTGCGAGGAATATCGTACAGGTTGATGCAGGGCCGACAGCATCAAACTTTAATTTTGTGTGAAATCATCTATTTCCTGTCAAGAAACCTCACAAGTTTTTGTAGGTTGGGTTGACGCCAGGAAACCCAACATACAATTCCAAAACCCGTGCAGTACACCCTAATGTTGGGTTTCGCGATAGCGAAACCCAACCTCCAATTCCTTAACCCAGCAGTATTGGAATTTTTCTGTACTTCAATTACCTGAAAAGCGCTGTAACTTCTGTCTGACTGTCTCAAAAAACTGCTTGTCAGTCAGAAGTTGGATTTCAAAATCTTGTTGAACATAGGTTTGCATCAGCTGCAACCACTCATCGGAGGGAATATTTTCAAAGAATAGCGCTACTACTCTCCCCCTTTCGCTATTTTTCTGCTTTGCATACATAGCTTCTGTTACGATACCGGGTAAGCTGCCTCCTTTTGCACTAAGGACATCAAATTTTTCGCGCACAGGCTCATTTTGCATCGGCCATTCTAAATATTCGCGCATTATTTGCGACACGGCTGGCGAAATTAAAGAGTTGGTGTAAATTCGCTCCATTATCTGTGCGTATCCCTTCGCGGTTCCGCCGGGATTTAAAGCTTGTGCCATTGCTTGTTGGTCTTTGATGCTGATAAATTTTAATAGCCCTTTGATTTTTTCATCGCGAAAAGCAGCATCAGTTTTCCACTTTGACATTAAGTTATATACTAAATTAGCATATTCACTTTTACTCATTGCTTGGTAAATTTTTAAGCGTTCTTCTGGCAAAGCCGATATTGCTGTATCGTTCCAACTTAAAAACTGGCCGATGAGGGGAAGCGGTACATCTTCTGAAGGTAACCCTAATACTGATGGCAATTTTTCAATATTTTCTCGTCCCAATCGTTCGATTAAATAGTCAGTGGCGGCGTTGCTGCTATAGCGAATCATTGCACGAGGAATATGCCGCAGGGCAATTTTATTTTCTGCATTCACATATCCTTTTTCTTGAAATTCTTTTAAGGCTTGAGAATGGGCTCCGCCATCTGTGTTGGGCAGGTAATAAACATTGACGGAATTTAGATCGATCGCTTCATCGGGGGAAAGTATTCCTTGTTCGACTTGTCGGGCATATTCTGCTAAAATAAGAATCTTAATTGTGGAAGCCAAAGGCCGTTTCTCTGCATCGCGGTAGAAAATTCCTGTTTCTGAATTGCCAATTTCATAAGCAACTAAGGAAACATTTTCAGGATGAGCGACGATGTATTCCAGCAATTCTGACGGGGTTTTTAACTGAGATGTTGGCTGCATATTTTCCGAGTCGGCAAACACAGGTTCGAGAACGCTCCAAACCGTTTCCCATTGCCAGACTGTTAATGCAGCTAGTAGGAGGAAGAGAAGGCCGATCGAAAAGACGATATACTTCATATATCACTATAGGCTTTATCAAAATTCATCCAAATGTTATAGGCGTCTTAGCCTATACTCTGAGAAAATTAAACCTGCTAACTAAATTGCTCAATTCATTCGCAGGTGCTGCTTATGACTGTCACACGCCGCCATTTCCTCATTTTACTGGGAGCCAGTGTTAGTTCGATTACCGTGGGTGCTTGTCTGGCATCTGGGGATAATATATCGACAGCCGATAATAAATCTACCCCTGGGAGTACGACAAATGTCGCGCAGAACACAGGTACTTTTGAGTTGCCACCTTTACCTTATGCCTACAATGCTCTAGAACCATATATCGATGCTCGCACGATGGAGTTCCATCACGATAAACATCATGCCGCATATGTGAAAAACTTGAACGATGCGATCGCCAAATACCCCGAACTCAAAGGTAAGACTGTCGAAGAATTACTGCAAAACCTGAATACCGTCCCAGAGGATATTCGCACGACGATTCGCAACAATGGCGGCGGTCATCTCAACCACAGTATGTTCTGGCGAATTATGAAACCGAATGGTGGGGGAGAACCGACGGGTGCGATCGCAGATGCTATCAAAACTAATTTTGGCAGCTTTGCCGCCTTTAAGCAACAGTTCAACGATGCTGGCGCGAAGCGTTTCGGTAGCGGTTGGGCGTGGCTGGTACGCACTAAAGATGGCAAACTCCAGGTAACCAGTACAACCAACCAAGACAGCCCGTTAATGGATGGTGCTTATCCTATCATGGGCAATGATGTTTGGGAACACGCTTATTATCTCAAATACCAAAACCGCCGCGCCGAATATTTAGATGCTTGGTGGAATGTTCTCAACTGGGATGAAATCAACAAACGCTTGCAGCAAGCGAATGGTTGAAAATCAAAAGTCAAAAATCAAAAGTCAAAAGTTATACCGAGGCTATCGCCCCGGTTTTTAACATATCCTTTTAAAATGTGGGACAGCCAAATGTTCTAAACTGGGCACCCGTAGCCGGTCGATACTTTTTGATACATTGTGATTGCTGAATTCTCACAGTAGCATAGCTATCCGCTAAACACTGGACAGATCTGGACAACCAGTACATAAAGTGTAGAGATAGCCAGTCTCAGTTCTTAATTGGACTACGTTATTCAGGTCATGGCACCTGCGAGTGCTTTCCAGCTTGTAGCTCTGCCGTTCAGTTTTAAACATTCCTATTTAGCTAAGAAAGTGAACTGAGCCAAACAAGCCTAAGTAACATTGACGAGGAAACAATTACCTGAGCAATCAGAGTTTCAACTATGTCTAATTTTGTTTTTGTAATCGACACCAACAAACGTCCTATTAATCCTGTTCATCCAGCACAAGCACGGCTGTGGTTAACTCAGGGTAAAGCCACTGTTTTTCGTCGGTTTCCATTTACGATCATCTTAAAAACTGCATCAACACAAATAACTAAACCGATTCAGTTAAAAATAGATCCTGGTTCCCAAACTACGGGCATCGCATTAGTATCTGAGGACGCAGTTATTTGGGGTGCAGAACTAACCCATCGCGGTCAAGCAATTAAAGCTAATCTTGAGTCTCGGCGCTCAGTGCGTCGAGTTCGGCGAAATCGTAAAACCCGTTATCGCCAACCACGGTTTTTGAATAGAACTCGTCATAAGGGCTGGTTAGCCCCCAGTCTTGAACACCGGGTACAAACTACTCTGACTTGGGTAAACAGGCTGAGGAAATTTGTACCAATTACAGGCATTTCTCAAGAATTAGTACGGTTTGACACGCAAGCCTTAGTTAATCCAGAAATTAGTGGTAATGAATACCAGAGAGGTGAATTAGCAGGTTTTGAAGTGAAAGAATATTTACTAGCGAAATGGGGCAGAAAATGTGTTTATTGTGGAGCAGAAAATACGCCCCTAGAGATTGAACATATTTTGGCTAAAAGCAGAGGTGGGACGGATAGAGTTAGCAATCTTACCCTAGCTTGTCATCCTTGTAATCAGAAAAAAGGTAATCAGCCGATTGAGAAGTTCCTGAAGAATAAACCAAGTATTTTAAGACGGGTTTTAGCTCAAGCGAAAGCACCATTAAAAGACGCTGCTGCTGTAAATTCTACTCGGTGGGAATTATATCAAAGGTTGCAAGAGACTGGATTGCCAGTTTCAGTAGGTACTGGTGGTAGAACTAAATTTAATCGCGTTAAATTAGGCATCCAAAAGCGCCACTATCTAGATGCGGCCTGTGTGGGCGTGGTTGAGAAATTAACTTTGAAAACTACTAAGCCCTTACTGATTACTGCTAAGGGGTGGGGAATGCGCCAAATGTCTACTACCAACAAATATGGTTTTCCCATAAAACACCGCACCAGACAGAAAGCTTTTTTCGGGTTTCAAACTGGGGATATAGTCCGCGCTATTCTACCGAGTGGAAAGTTTGCGGGCGCTCACATTGGACGCTTAACTGTTCGAGCTACAGGTGTGTTTGAAATGGTGACGGCCAAGGGCAAGATTAGCCCAGTCAGAGCTAAATACTGCCAAATAGTTCATCGAGTTGATGGATACAATTATGCCGCATAGTCCACATTTGTCCACAGTGCGTAAGTCCTGCATAATCTGATTTAAAAAGCTATTTTATTTTTAATTTTACATTTTTTATTTGGTTTGGGGACTCAATTTTCCGCAAGTACAAGCAGTGACGCACGCTTTTGCTCAAGGGAGTTGTAAATTGCTCTGTTGATTCAATTGTACCACCCAGCCGTTCAAGTGTTGCTTGAAGGGAAGAGTTTTCTTCATCTGTCCAGTTGCCGCGATAAAGGATTGCTAAACCACCGACTTTCAGCAATGGTAGTGCATATTCCGCACAGATTGATGCGGAACCAACTGCTCGAATTAAAGCTATGTCGTAGGAAGATCGGTGTTGTCGTTGTTTTCCTAGTTCTTCAGATCTACCAGTCAAAGGAGTGGCGTTTTTAATTCCCAATTCGATTAGGAGAGTTTCCAGAAAGGTGATTTTTTTGCGGGTGGAATCTAGGAGGGTTATCTGCCAATTCGGTTGCGCGATCGCCACTGGCAAACCCGGAAATCCCGCACCAGTTCCTATATCGATAACTTGGGGATTGGCAATTTGAGATTTCACATTTGAGGTTTCAGATTGCATCTTGTCTTCTTCAATTTGCCATCCTAAATTTGCCATCTGCAATTCGTTTTTGATTCCCCGCAAAGAATCCCACAGATGTTTTTCCCAAAACTCGATCGGTTCGGTGATGCGAGTTAAATTTAACTGCTGATTTCCACGACAAATCAGTTCGTAAAGACGTTGAAATTGTTGTTGCTGTTCGGCATTCGGTTGCCAATTTAAGGTTTCCTGCCAAACAGAAGTCATCTCCGGCAACATTTTGAATTTTAGATTTTGGATTTTAGATTTTAGATTGGTAATTGGCGATCGTAACTATGAACTGGTTACTGGGAATTCGCCAGGAGATCTCTGTTCTGCCGATTTGAGTGTCGCTGGATCGACAGACTTTAGTTCGCCGCGATCGAGCGTCCAGCACTTGTCAGCTATACTCAACAAATCGCCAGCATCGTGGGTCACCACAAACAAAGTCCAGTGGCTTTTCAGTTTAGCTAATAAATTCACCAGCTGACGGCGCATTGACCAATCCAGTCCAGCCGTAGGTTCATCCAACAACAGCAGAGGCGGCTGACGAATCAGCTGCACCGCTAAAGCAAGGCGTCGCTGCTGACCGCCGCTTAAGGAATTGGGAGAAGTGTTCAACGATAAATGTTCCAGTCCCACTTCTGTTAAAGCTTCCCTGACTCGCTGGGAACCCAATTCTGGATGTCCCAGCCGCAATTCCTCTAAAATAGTGCTGCCGCAGAAATGCCGTTCGGGAAACTGAAATACCAAGCCACTTAATTGTTGCAGATCGTCGGCGATGAGTTCTCGATCGCGCCATAAGACTTTGCCAGATGTGCTTTCACTCAGTCCAGCCAATATTTCTAATAAAGTGCTTTTGCCAGAACCGCTGGGGCCGATCGCTAGCCCCATAGACTGTGGTGCTAATTCCAGGTTAATGGATTTTAAGATTGCCGTTGGGGTAGCTGGAGGGTGATAATTCAGGTCTCGTAGATAGAGCATTCAGTAAAAAACACAAACCGTACTGTCCCCATTTTGGCAGACTTGTCGAGTGCAACGCTAAACTGGAACGGGAAATCGACCTTTGCGTCAAAGGTGGGTAGATGCCCAAACCTTTGGCATCATTTAATTTAGCTTTTCAGCTTTGAGGCGATGATGGATTTGTTTCCTACTGCCAAACTGATTGTTGCTGCCTTCACCAGCGCGTACCGCAAGCACCTCGCGCTGCGTGGTAGATGGCATTTTGTCGGTGTTGCTGCGATCGCACTCAGCTTGTGGCCAAACCCCATCTTAGCTGGAGATCCCTTTCGCAGCAGTAGCCCCAAACCAATTGGAAACAGCACTGAAGCTGCTTTTAAGGCTCTGTTTAAAGAGGGAAACTATAAAGAAACAGCAGAACGTTACCTGCCAGAAGCTGAATCTAAAGAGCCAAACGAGCCGATGGTTTATGCTTTGAAGGCATCTTTAGCTTACACTGATTGGCAGGGAGATAACAAAAATAAGGCTTTGCTGGAATCGTTGAAAACCTACGCCGCTAAAACTCGCGAAACCGCTGCAAAGTTAAAACCAACCGACCCTTTGCGCGGCAATCTCTACATAGCTGCGGGTCACGCTTTGGAGGCTGCTGCTATTGTGGGCGAAAATGGTACTGTTAAAGGTGCGCCGCAAGCTTTAAGCAAGTTGCAGGAGGTGTACCGGGAATTGGATGCGGCGGAGAAAATTAACCCGAACGACCCGGAACTGAATTTGCTTAAAGGCTGGATGGATTTGCTCATCGCGGTCAATTTACCTTTTACCGATCCTCAACAGGCGATCGAACGTTTAGAAAAAGCAGCTCCGCCCTATCTAGCTTATCGCGGCATGGCGGTTGGATATCGGGATCTCAAACAGTATGACAAGGCGTTGCAATATGTCGATATCGCGCTCAGAAATACGCCTGACAATCCAGAGTTACAATACCTAAAAGCGCAAATTTTGGTGGGACTGGATCAAAACCGAGAAGCTAAGGAATATTTCCAAAATGCCTTGACAAAATCGGCGCAATTACCCAAAGATTTGGTCGCACAAGTTGTACGCGAACAGTGCAGAAACCAAGTGAGCATCGATCGCAAAGAGCGCAATTGCAGTGCGATGCGAAATCAGGTCAAACAGATGGATGGCAAGTGGGGCCCGATCGCCAGCCAGTTACCCAATTTAGATTAAACAATCTCATAGAATGACACAGGAAAACACATCAAATTATCTCTTTACCTAACCCCTAGCCCCTTTTCCCTCTTTCCCTAGCCCCTAGCCCCTAACCCCTAACCCCTCTTTATGCAAGTTCAATTCCGCGAGTACAATCAGTTCGATCTGTGGATATGGTTGGAGTTCAGTACCGTTCCTTCATATTCAGAAAAACAGTATCTGGAAGAGGTTTTCGATTCCTGGTTTTTCTTGGGGAAACTGGGAGGATTCAATGCTGAAAATCTGCAAGTTCAAGATACCGGTTTGGAACTCAGTTACATGGATTATGACGAAAATGTAGCTGATGAAAGTTTGATGGCGCTGATGCACAATATGGGCGAGTTTGAGTATTTGGGAAGGTGGGCGCGTTGCTGGTTTGATTTGGGAACTAGCGATGCGATCGCAATCGATATCCTGATTAACGCCCTCAAACAATTGAGCAAAGAATACGTTACAATAGAAAGATTGTTTATTGGCGGCGAAAATGAAGATTGGCCGATTGAACAAAGACACCAAGCTTCTGTTTACGATGGTAATTAACGAAAAATATGCACAAAGAAGGTGAAATCAGGGTTTTGTGTTTGGGAGCGATTAAAGATGGCGATCGCGTCTTTATGGGTGAAGGCTACGACCCCGTGAAAGAGGAACATTTTTATCGCGCATTGGGTGGTGGTGTAGAGTTTGGCGAAACCAGCTACGCAGCTTTAAAAAGAGAATTTCAAGAAGAAATCCAGGCAGAATTAACTAATATCAAATATTTGGGCTGTCTGGAAAGCCTTTTCACTTTCAACGGCAAGCAAGGTCACGAAATTTTGCAAATTTATCAATGCGACTTTGCCGATCCAAAATTTTATCAGATGGACAATATAGTGTTTGCTGAAGGAAAGCGAAAGAAAACTGCCCTGTGGGTAGAAATCGAGCGGTTTAAGTCGGGAGAATTGAAGTTAGTACCAGATCAATTTTTGGATTATTTGTAAAGGGGTGATTTTGATAAAAGGTCAAAGTTTAACATGATTAGCTTTTATAATCTTATCCAAAAAATCAAACAAAGACCTTCGCTTTACTTGGGTAAGCGTTCGAGCGGTCATCTGCAAGTTTTTTTAGACGGCTATACTTTCGCTCGTCGCGAACTCGATGTGCCTCTTACAGAAGAAGAGCGCGATTTTGAGGATTTTCAAGAGTGGATAGAGAAGCGGTTTAACCAGCCTTCGACTCAATCGTGGGAGCGAATAATTTTGTTTTATTCTGAAGACGAGAGGGATGCTTTGGATAAGTTTTTTGACTTATTTGAAGATTTCAAGAATCGGCATCAGAAATTAGAAATTGATGAAATAGCTAAAGCAGAGGATCGAGAGGGTGACAAAAATCGTTCGCGCCTTGGCGCATCACGTACATCATGACAGGCGTTGCCAATAAGTCAGGACAAAGATTGGACGTTGCCAAGTAGGGTACAATTTCGGCAAAATTACCGTTTAGCAAATCGTCGCGCAATTCGCGTCGGCAGATGAGGGAGCGACATTTTCGTGCTAAAATACCCAACCAGTCAGAATTGGCGATTTCTGGTTGCTGTCCGGCGCGGATGGCGAGGGCGATCGCCGCATCTTCCAAATCTCCTTCGCAATCCTCAAGAACTTGCAGAGCTTGTAATGCGCTGGGATAATCTGCTAATTGAGAACGAAAATGTGCGATCTCTTCTTGTGTAACTTTAGTCATACGGTTCCCCTCGCAACGAGCGCACCCGGCATAGAATTCAGTAGGCAATTACCATTTTGCCAAAGCTGGCATCATAAAGCGATCGCAGCAGATACAAAATAGGAAATATATCGCTCGATATAACTTATCCGAATATATCCAAAGTATGCTATAGCTAAAACAGGCACAGCAAATCGCCGCTGTCACCTACCCAAAGCTAAAGTTAAGGTCTTTCCCCCACAAATGATTAACCAAGTCAGACGACTCCTGGGAATCGAAACCAAATCTTCTTCCCCGATAAAGGCACTTTCCATAGACTGGGTACTCCCTGGAAAGCTGGCTGTAGGCAGATTACCCCAACCTGGTGACTCTACTGCACTTTTAAAAGCTAATATTAAATTTGTGCTGACTCTGTGTGCCGAACAAGAAGGAGCTTTGCCAAAAGATATTACCGATAATTTTCAATGTTTGCGTTTGGTGTTACCGGATAGATTTTATACAAATGAGATGACCGTAGAAGAACTAGCCGGAGCGGTGACGGTTGTGCGCGAAAATTTGGAGAAATCTATGCCAACCTACGTTCATTGTTTGGCAGGAATCGAGCGATCGCCTACCGTTTGTATTGCTTATTTGTGCAAATATGAAAAAATGGAACTCTGGGAAGCAGCTAACTGGCTCAAACAAGTCCATCCCAATTCTTTGCCCCATCCTGCTGCGTTGCGTGCCATCCGGGAATTTATCGCGCCTGTGCAAGAAGACTCCCGCGACACTGAAGGTCGGCAGTGATAATATCAATAATTTTGTTTTACCTCAAGTAATGGTTGATTTAGCTCCCACAAATTGGATAGGGAAACCCCTATGTAAAATCTAAAATCTAAAATCTAAAATCTAAAATTTATTTAGGCTTCTCCTTGAACTTCCGAAGGTAAGTTAACACTGACAAACTTACCTACTACCTGACGCAATTGATTGCTATCAAACGGTTTAGTTAAATATTCTGTCGCACCTGCCAGACGTCCTTGCACTTTGTCAAACAGTTTGTCTCTTGCCGTTAGCATTATAATGGGTAGTTCGCGAAACTGCGGTAAGTTACGCACCGTGCGGCAAAATTCCAAACCATCAATACCGGGCATGGAAACGTCCAGTAATAATACAGCAATTTTCTCGTGGTAAATCATTGCCAAGGCGTCTACAGCATTTCCTGCCACGAGAACCCGATAGTCTGTGGATAAAGCGCGTTTGACCATTTCTTGGGTGACGACGCTATCATCCACTGCTAAGATTGTCGGCATACGATCTAAACTTGAAGACATAATTTTTGTTCCAGTTTTTTACTCTACCCTACTAACACAACTTTAACTTGTTCTGCTAGCAGACGTTAATCTACGCAAGAGCGGAGAGATATAGCACTTTGATTAAATTTTTTCCAGTTTCTCAAGAGTTGCAAGTTACAATTACAATTATATTGAATTTTGTTAAATCAGCTTAAGAATAGTTAAAAAATAATTGTAATAATTAGTTAAACAAATTAAAATAAATATTAAAACTAACCAGCGATATATATCGTAATGCTCATCTATGGTATAGGGGCGTCAGCTCCTTAAAATTACGTAACCCAAGAAAGCAAGTAGGTATTAAACAAGGTGGGTAACAGATTGTCGATACTAGCCGATCGAAGAGCCAATGGCAACAAGTTGAGAAAAAGCTAAACCTTTGCTATTTGGCAATCTAAACCTTAACCGAAGCAAAAGAGCTGGCAACAGGGTGTTGTTGGTCAAACCATTTCAAAATCTACCGAACATTCACTTAATCGGCTGGTGAAGCGGCAATATTTTTAAGCCGCCTCACCAGCCGGAATCGGTTGAGTAACGGTTGTGAATAAGAGGTATCAATAGTTACCTCAAAAGATAGATGGCCTACTAAATAAATTTGGATAATTTTAAGATTTAACCATTTTAGGCCAAGAACTGTTTACCCTGCCGGCAAGTTCCAAAAAGGAAAAGGCGCTCATAAAAAATGACAGCATCATTACCGGGTCACTCAGCGTACCAGCTTAATGACCGATCGAAGAGCCAAATTCTCAGTGCGGCGACCGATGCAGATTTAGAAGATCTAACTCGCTTAGCTGCATACGTTTGTCAGACTAAGATCGCTTTATTGTGCCTGATTGACTCCGGGCGATTGTCGATCGAATCAAAAGTGGGCTTAGGGACTGAGGAAGCGTATATGTGCCAGAGTTTGTGGGCTCAAGTCATCCGTAGTAGTAAGGAATTATCGATCGTGCCGGATACATCAGCTGACGAAAGGTTTGTGAAAAATCCAGCAGTGGCAGGCCATCCAAACATCCGATTTTACGCTGGGATACCCTTGATGACATCGGAGGGGATTCTGTTGGGCACCCTAAGTATAATGGATTACGCACCACGAGATTTGAACAGGGAACAATGTCAGGCACTGAAAATTATAGGTCGCCAAGTGGTTACTCAAAGGTTACTACGCGGTGTCAGCCACTCAGGGCGCAAGGTCATCAAAGTGAAGGAAATGCCGCCGGAAATACCGTGGAATATTGTCGAGATATTTGAAAGCATCACGGATGCTTTTTTTGCGCTGGATTGGGAGTGGCGGTTCACATACTTAAACTCGCGAGCAGAGCAAGTTTTGCTGAGAACCAAGAATGAGTTAATCGGTAAGTGTATATGGGATGAATTACCAGAGGCTATAGGTTCCACATTTGAGAAAGAATGTCACAGAGCGGTATCCAAGCGAGTAACAGTACATTTTGAAGAATTTTATTCACCCCTGGGGATTTGGCTGGAGGTAAGAGCCTATCCTTATCAAGGCGGGTTATCAGTTTATTTCCGGGATGTAACGGCAAGAAAACAGTCAGAGGCAATGCTGATGGAGCGATCGCGCCTCTCGGCTTTCGGTGCGGCGGTAGGCATCGCGCTGGGACAAGCCGGTGGCATATCGGAAATCCTCAACCGTTGTACCCACATTACAATCGAGCATCTAGATGCCATCAATGCTTGTATTTGGACTGTCAAGCAAGGATCGAACAAACTCGAACTTGAGGCGATGGCCTTTGCCAAGGATGAACCTACAGACTCTCGCACCCCAGAGTCGTGCGACTTGATTCGCCCAGATAGCAGCATAGCGGAGAAGATCGCCCAAAATCACCAACCCTACCTGAGCAACGACCTGCGCGATCGCGATCGTTTCCAAGAAAGGGAATGGTTGGAGAAAATCAAACCGCACAGCAGCAAACAAGTCAAAGCTTTTGCGGGGTATCCCCTGATTGTAGAAGAGCGGTTGGTGGGTGTGATGGCTGTTTTCAGCCGTCAACCCCTCAGCCAAGAAGGACATAATATTTTGGAGTGGGTAGCCAATGCTATTGCTGTGGCGATCGATCGTTATTGGGCGCGATCGGAACTGCTCTCGCGTCGGGAAAGCCTGCTATTCCGCCTAGCCAGCCAAATTCGCAATTCTTTGGATCTCGATACAATCTTGGGTACTGCGGTCAACGAAATTCGCAGTTTGTTGCAAATCGATCGCTGTCATTTTCTCTGGTGCTGGCCCGATCCGCAAAACCCCAGCCTGACGGTAACTCACGAATCGTGCCATCCCAACTTGCCCAGCTTGTTGGCCGACTATCCCACAGAGAAAGTTACCTCGCTGGTCAAAAAAATCGTCAATTTAGAGACAATTCGGATAGATGATGTGGAGAGCGCTGTCAATCTGGACGATCGAGAGCAAATTCTCCTGAATACTTTAGGCGTTACTTCGCAATTGCTCATCCCCCTAGCAACTCGTTCCGGCCAGCTGGGGGCAGTTGTATGCAGCCATTGTAGCGGCCCGCGACCTTGGAGTGACAGCGAAGTCGAGCTACTCAAAGCAGTGGTAGACCAATTGGCGATCGGTATAGACCAAGCCGAACTTTTTGCCCAAACTCGCGCAGCTGCGTTTGCCGCTCAAACTCAGGCGCAACAACTAGAGGGAGCTTTGCAACACTTAAAGGAAACCGAAGCACAACTGGTACAAACCGAAAAAATGTCCAGCCTCGGTCAATTAGTAGCAGGCATTGCTCACGAGATCAACAATCCCATCAATTTTATTTACGGCAACGTCGCTCATGCCAGCGACTATATCCAAGACCTCTTGGAATTGGTGAGCCTCTATCAAAAGTATTATCCCAAGCCAGCAGCAGAAATTCACGCTGCCGCTGAGACAATGGATTTAGAATTTGTCAAGAATGACCTGCCCAAATTGCTAGCTTCAATGCAGGTGGGGACAGAAAGGATTCGGCAAATTGTCCTGTCGCTGCGAAATTTCTCCCGCCTCGACGAAGCAGAAAAGAAACCGGTCAATATCCACGAAGGTATCGATAGCACCTTGTTGATTTTGCAAAATCGCTTAAAAAGTACTTCTAGTAGGCCCGATATTAAAGTAATTAAAAATTACGGCAACTTGCCGAGGGTTGAGTGCTACGCCGGACAGCTCAACCAGGTGTTTATGAACGTTCTCAGCAATGCGATCGACGCTTTGGAAAACCAACCCCCACCCAGAACGATCTCGATCGGCACCGAAATAACGAAAGTCCCATTGGGTATGGCAGAGCCGGAGAGCGCGACAGTGACAGAAAATCTACATAATGCTTCCCCCATTACCCCAATCCCCAATGGCCAATGCCCAATGCTCTATACTCAATTTGTTACCGTCAGAATTCGCGATAATGGGCCTGGGATGACGGAAGAGGTCAGAAAACGCCTTTTTGACCCATTCTTTACCACAAAGCCGGTCGGCAAAGGAACTGGTTTAGGGCTATCGATTAGCTACCAGATTGTCGCAGAAAAGCATGGCGGTCAGTTGAAGTGTATTTCTGCCCCAGGACAAGGGGCCGAGTTTATCATTGAGATTCCGATCGATCGCCGCTAATCATACCGTTTTACCGAGCGCACGGTATTATTAGTTTTGCTTATAGTATACTCTGGGGAGATCTGATAAAATTTTTTCTATACACCCTTTCTATCTTTAATTACAGAGCCGCGCAGTCATAGATAACACTCTATAGCTACTATCTTTAAGTTTGATGGTTGCAGTGCTTCCTTTTATATTCTCTAAAGACTATACTCTTGTAACAAAGATTAAAACAAAATTAATCTCATGAACTGAATAGCTTTGTGCAATGGCGATAAGCTCAGCCCACACCAGATGGGCCTGAGTTTTAGGTGTAATTTTCGAGGTTACCTAGATGTCTGAGCTCTTGCTTCACAGTGTTTGGTTGATACCTTGCTACGCCCTCATAGGCGTGCTTTTGACAATACCTTGGTCGCCGGCAATTATTCGTCGTACTGGCCCCAGGCCGGCTGGTTACGTAAACTTGTTGATGACATTAACGGCTTTTATACACGGTTTATTTGCGTTGTCAGCTTGTTGGGGAAAGCCAGCAGAAGAGTTAGTAATTCCCTGGTTAAAAGTCGCCGGATTGGAATTCTCTATACCTTTAGAAATATCTGCAATTACTGTCGGCGCGACAGTGTTAGTAACGGGTTTGAACCTGTTAGGGCAAACTTTCGCGATCGGCTATATGGAGATGGACTGGGGCTGGGCGAGATTCTATTCGTTACTGGCACTTTTTGAAGCCGGAATGTGCAGTTTGGCCCTGTGCAACTCCTTGTTTTTCAGTTACATGATTCTAGAAATCCTCACCTTGGGAACGTACCTGCTGGTAGGGTTATGGTTCAGTCAACCTTTGGTGGTCACGGGTGCCAGAGACGCTTTCTTAACCAAGCGTGTGGGAGATTTACTGTTACTGATGGGAGTGCTGGCGCTGTTACCCATTGCCGGAACTTGGAACTTTTCCGAATTAGCTGAATGGGCAAAAACCGCTCAAATTTCACCAACAACAGCCGCTTTATTGGGTTTGGCTTTAATCGCAGGCCCAATGGGTAAATGCGCTCAATTCCCCTTGCATTTGTGGTTGGATGAAGCAATGGAAGGGCCGGTTCCCTCGACTATTTTGCGGAACTCGGTTGTGGTAGCAACTGGTGCTTGGGTATTGGTAAAATTGCAACCAGTTTTGGCACTTTCGCCTTTGGTGACAACGGCGATGGTGTTTATCGGTGCGGTGACGGCAATTGGTGCTAGTTTAATTGCGATCGCCCAAATTGATATCAAACGATCCATCTCTTACTCCGTCAGCACCTACATGGGCTTAATCTTCATCGCTGTAGGAACGCAGCAAGCTCAAACAGCGCTAATGTTAATGTTGACCTACGCCTTGGCAATGGCGCTGTTGGTCATGAGTACGGGTGGGATAGTTTGGAATAACATCACGCAGGATCTCACCCAATACGGGGGTTTGTGGTCGCGCCGACCGATATCCGCTCTATCCTATATTGTCGGTGCTTTCGGTTTGTTAGCAGTACCGCCCTTGGGAAGTTTCTGGGCTTTGCTGCAATTGGCAGACCATCTTTTCACAAATGAACCTTGGTTATTTGGCGTTTTGCTCACAGTTAACGGTTTGACTGCCTTTAGCTTAACTCGCGAGTTTGGCTTGATTTTTAGTGGCAAGCCCAAACAAATGACAGAGCGATCGCCAGAAGCATTTTGGCCGCTGACATTGCCAACTGTAATTTTAATGGGCTTCACCCTACACCTGCCATTACTGTTGTTGCAATGGCAATTGTTGCCAAACTGGTCTTCTTTAAATATAGCCACTGCATTTTTGCTAATTTTGTCCAGTGCGATCGGTTGTGGCGTCGGTAGTATAATTTATCTGAATAACAATTGGCCCAAACCCGTAGAGTTAGCTTGGAAACCGCTGCAAGATTTATTAGCATACGACTTCTACACCCCCAAACTTTATCGAATCAGTATCGTGTTTGTCGTTGGCTTAGTATCTGCGATCGTTAGTGCGATCGACCGTTACTTGGTGGATGGATTGGTTAACTTAGTTGGTTTAGCCACAGTCTTTAGCGGCCAAAGCTTAAAGTACAATGTTTCCGGACAAGGGCAGTTTTACGCCCTGACAATCTTGTTTGGACTAATTTTGTTAGGCATCTTAGTAAGTTGGCCTTTCCTGTCTCATCTTTCCCTGATTGTTACTGGTTGATAAAAAGATGTCGATAGCCACTGAAAATCGGCTAAATTTATCAACACCATCTCAAGATTTAGGCAAAATAAAGTTTTTCAAGGTGTGAGGAACGTAATGAACAAAACAAGCCAGCAGCTTGGTGTTTCTAGGAGAAATTTACTTAAATTTGGCGCAGTTGCTTTAGGTACAAGCGTAGTAGCATCTCAAGTCGGTTCGCAATTAATTGCCCCAGAACCAGCAGTTGCCCAGAATGACATGAGCCCTGACGAAGCTCTGCAAAGATTAATGGATGGGAACCAACGCTTTATCGGCGGAAAACCTATAAACCCCAACCGAAGCTTAGCTCGCCTGAGACAAGTTGCCCAAACTCAAAAGCCGTTTGCTGCTCTTCTAACCTGTGCAGATTCCCGAATCCCAGCTGAGATTCTATTTGACCAAGGGTTTGGAGATTTATTTATGTGCCGTGTGGCTGGTAATGTAGTGACTCCAGAAGAAATGGGCAGCCTTGAGTTTGGCACATTAGTATTAGGAGCCAAGCTGCTCATGGTAATGGGACATAAAAAATGCGGTGCTGTAGATGCCACAATAAAAGGCGCACAAGTTCCCGGTCAAATAGGCAGTTTGCTAGATGCAATTAAACCGGCTTTACAAATTTCAAGAAGTCTAGATAAAGATCGCCTAGAAAGCACAACTAAAGCTAATGTTTTGGTTCAAGTTGAAAATTTGAAAAAATCGTCAGTCATATCCCAGTTAATTAAGGAAAATAAACTGAAAGTTGTCGGCGGTTATTTCGATTTCGATACTGGTGTTGTCAGTATGGTTAGTTAAACGCGATCGCACGTGTCGGAGTTCATTATTCTGCTTAAGTTTAATGGACTCCGCCCAAACAAAAAATAAACGATTTGGTAGACTATAATATGCTCAGTGCATTAATTTGGATACCTGTTTTTGGAGCAGCTTTAGTAGGATTTTGGCCGGGAACAAAAACGCCATCGCAATTGCGATCGATCGCTTTAACGATTGCCAGCGTTACACTTTTGTGGACATTTTGGCTGCTTACCCAATTCAATATCGCCAATCCAGGAATGCAGTTTATTGAATTCCTTCCCTGGATTGAACCTCTGAAATTGAATTACAAACTCGGTGTAGATGGTTTATCTTTGCCGCTGTTATTTATCAACAGCTTGCTAACTTGGTTGGTGATTTATAGTGGCACTCAACAGCAAGCGCGACCCCAGCTTTATTACGCCTTGATTTTGCTAGTTAATGCTGGTGTAGCTGGCGGTTTCCTCGCGCAAAACTTGCTGCTGTTCTTCCTATTTTACGAGTTGGAACTGATTCCTTTTTATCTATTAATTGCCGTTTGGGGAGGACAAAAGCGGGAATACGCAGCCATGAAGTTCCTGCTTTACACGGCAATTTCCGGATTTTTGATTTTAGGTGCTTTCTTAGGGATGGCGTGGTTGAGCGAAACAACCACTTTCGCCTACGAATCGCTGACAACCCAAAATTTACCCTTGAATGCACAGCTAATATTGCTGACAGCAATATTGGTGGGATTCGGCATCAAAATTCCTCTCGTACCTTTGCATACTTGGTTGCCAGATGCTTACACAGAAGCTTCTCCAGCTGTAGCGATTCTTCTCGGCGGCGTACTTGCCAAATTGGGAACTTATGGTTTAGTGCGTTTCGGTTTAGAACTATTTCCACAAGCTTGGGCAACTGCGTCACCTGGAATAGCGATTATAGGCGCAATTAGTGCAGTTTATGGGGCATTGAGCGCCATCGCCCAAAAAGATATCAAACGCATGGTAGCTTATAGTTCGATCGGTCACATGGGCTATATACTTTTAGCCTGCGCCGCCGCCACACCTCTAAGCTTAGTTGGTGCAGTCAGCCAAATGGTTGCCCACAGTTTAATCCTGGCAATTCTCTTCCATTTAGTCGGAGTAATCGAAACAAAAGTCGGCACTCGCGATTTGGATCTTCTCAACGGTTTAATGAGTCCGATTCGCGGTTTACCCCTCACCAGCGCCCTATTAGTTTTGGGAGGAATGGCAAGTGCGGGTATCCCTGGCTTAGTGGGATTTGTCGCTGAGTATTTAGTCCTGCAAGGCAGTTTTTCAAGCTTTCCAGTCGCAACGCTTATTTGTGTAGTTTGTAGCGGTTTAACAGCAGTTTATTTCGTCATTCTGCTCAATCGCACCTGTTTCGGCAAATTAGATAACAAAATCGGCTACTATCCCAAAGTAAATTGGCAAGAGCGCACGCCTGCTTTCATTTTAGCCGCTCTCATTTTATTATTAGGGATACAACCGACTTGGTTAGTGCGTTGGAGCGAACCGACAACAGCGGCAATTGCCGCATCTTTTCCCGCTAATACCTATCAAATTGCTTCCGTTTCTCAGGATTCAGAAGTTAAGTAAAACGTAGGGTGGGCATTACCCACCCGAAAACCTCAGCACTCAGCACTTCCTATGACTCCTTCACCCCAACTAGAGCAAAAACAGCAAAGTCATAGCTGGATGAAATATATTCCATCCGCGCTTGTACTGAGTCGCTTTCTCATTTCTCCTTTCCTGTTATGGGATGCGTTTGATGGTAAAACAACAGTTTGGTTTATTATCGGTTATATTGCCGCATTTCTCTCCGATATCTTTGATGGAGTAATTGCACGACGCCTGGGTGTCAGCAATGCCAAACTCCGTCAAGCAGATAGTTGGGCTGATGTTTCTCTTTATATCTGCATAGCTGCTAGTGCCTGGTTGGCATATCGCCCTGTTTTAATCGCTCACAAAGTACCTTTGTTTTTGGTTATTTTTGCCCAGTTGCTGTGGTGGGCGGTCAACTTGGTTAAATATGGCAAACCCGCTAGCTATCATACCTATTCAGCTAAATTTTGGGGGATAACGCTTTTCATTGCTGTTGTTGCTTTGTTCGGTTTTGATTACGGGGGAATAGCTTTATGGTTGAGTTGTATTGTTGGCACTATTCACAGCTTTGAAGAAATTATCATGACGCTGGTATTGCCAACCTGGACGCATGATGTTTTAAGTATTTTCCATGCTTTGCAATTACGTCGTGAATTGAGTAATTAAAGGAACATAAAATGGTACAAACTCCCATCAAGCCAGAAACTAAATTACCACCTTCCAATCATGAATTTGCTCAAGTGATTCATCGCTTAGAAGCTGGTGGCGCAATGCTACCGGATACACCGGAAAATTTGATGCAAATTATCGGACTGTACAAAGCTTATGCAGTACCGATGGATTTCTACTGGCGGGATCTGCTATACATTGCCGAACGTGTATTTTTAGACCCCTTTCCTTTCTTTAAATACTTCTTGCCAAAAGAGTACTTAGATTTACACAATCATTATGCTGGAGATGATGCCGATTTGCGGATATGGCGCGGACAAGCAACTGCCCATCCGGAACTTTTGGCGTTTATGGAGAAGGGAGAAACCTTCAAAATGCCTAAGTTGTTTCATCACTTGTGGCATGACAGAATTAATATGGAGTTTGCGGAAGCCTGTATGCAGGCTATGTTTTGGCATAGAGGGATGGGTGGCAAATTTGACCCATATTTGGATACCGAGGAATATAGAGCTAACGCGGATAAGGCAATTAAAGCTTACTTTAAATACAACCCAGTCATGTTGGGATTGTATAAGCTTTTCCCAGATATGTTTATAGAACAGGTGAAGCAATTATCGTATTACAGTAACCTGGGTTTATTCTGGGAAGTGATGGCTCCGGTATTTTTTGAAATGAGCGATCGCTACGACGAAGGAAATATTAAAAGCGTTCCCGATGCGATGAATTTTCTCGTAAATGGAATATTTGCGATCGCGGGTCGTCCCATCTATCATCACGTCTACATTCGCGGCGAAATGTACGAAATCATCCCCAAATCAAAAGGGTTCATGTGGTTATACGAAGCTGCATTACCTTATGTAGAAGCTGTGTTTTATCGCACTGCTCCTTTCCGGGGTACAAAGTCTTACAACGCCCAAGCTAAACAAGTGCCTGAAGATCAGAAAGATTTCCACTACGGTATCCTTTATGCTGATGTTTTCCCGGTGGGTACTGCTGGTATTCCACCTACATTGTTGATGCAAGATATGCTGCATTTCCTACCCCCATATCTAGTGGATTACTATAGCAAACATTGCCGAGGCGAGGATGATATGTTAATCCAACTCGGTATTAGTTTTCAGCGCTCGATGTATTGCGTTACTTCTGCTGTAATTCAAGCTTTGCGAACTGCACTTTTGTATCCTTTAGACGATCCGAATCCAAAACATTTGCAAGCGAATCGAGCTTTTTTTGAAGCCCAAATAGACAGATTTAAGCGTCCGGAAGCTCGTTTGCGCGATATTCAGAGTCAGGATTATAGATAGCAAGTTGGTAAGTCGCGCCTTTAGAAACCCGGTTTCTCCAAGAAACCGGGTTTTTGGATGTTCAGTTTCAAAATGAAGTTATATGGTACGTTACGCTACCGCTAACGCACCCTACAGTTGTTACAGTTGCGAATAAGTTGAGGAGAGAACTTTACTGTCGTCGCTGACGCATTTCTTTGAGGTAAGCTTTTTGATAATTCAAGTAAGTACTATGCCACTCGCGAAAACGGCGTTCTCCGTCGCGAACAAGCATTTGACGATATTCTTCCGAGGGGATGAATCGTTTCTGGGGATTCAACTGTGTTTTCATAATTAATACCGCCTCGTTGACAACTCAACTGTAAGAGAGGGACGACCGGGGCGACCGATCGCCCTTCTGGGGCCTCACAGATATTCTTGGTGCGAGAAACAATTAATTTCCTCGCTTGATAGCTAAACTACCCCATCAGAATTACCGTGTCAATCACATGGATTACACCGTTATCTGCTTCGATATCTGGCGCTAAAACCGTGGCATTTTTTACTTCAAAACCGTTAGAGCAATCTATCTTGATGGGCGAACCTTCAACTGAGATAACCGAACCGAGTTTTGCCAAATCAGCCTTCATCAACTTACCGGAAACGACATGATATGTTAGAATCCTGGCGAGTTGCGGAATATTTTGTACCAGAGTTTGTATAGTTCCGGGTGGCAGCTTGGCAAAAGCATCGTCATTGGGCGCAAATACAGTAAAAGGGCCAGGACTTTTGAGAGTATCGACTAAACCAGCGGCTTGGACAGCAGTGACCAAAGTTGTAAAAGAACCCGCACCAACTGCAATATCAACAATATCAGGCATAAATTTCAGTTCATAGTTTGCAAACAGCTGCTTTAAAGAGCGTAAACTAACCTGAAATCATAGACAATCAAATTTTTTGGCATCACACAGCCTCGATAATTGCTGATGCCATGCGATCGAGGCGCACGCTTTTGTCGCTCAAACCCACTTCGTCCACCGAACGCGGCATCCCGTAGACAACGCAGCTTTCTTCCGCTTCTGTAAAAATTGAACCGCCATAAGATTTTATCCAAGCTGCACCTTGTTTGCCATCCGATCCCATCCCGGTCATGACTACACCTAAAACGCGATCGGCAAACACCTCCGCCGCCGACTGAAACAGCACATCTACGCTGGGACGGTGCAGGGTATCGAAGGGACGCGCATCGAGATGGGTAACTACTCTACCATCCGCTTGGCGGATAAAGCTGAGATGCCGTCCAGCCGGCGCAATTAACACCACACCGGCAGTAACTGCATCTCCTTCTCGCGCTTCGATTACCTTCAGCGAGGATATATCATTTAATCTGCGAGCATACATTTCTGTATAACCGACTGGCATATGCAGAACGATCGCAACAGGTACGGGAAAATTTTCAGGCAACTTAGGAATCAAAAAACTCAGCGCCTGGGGGCCACCAGTAGAAATTCCCAGCACGACAATATCTACCGCACCCGATCGCACTTTATTCTGGTGCGTGACTTCAACTTTTGCAGGCGATTCAATTTCCCCATATGAGGCTACGGTAGGCAGATTGGTTAGGCGTATACTGGCAGCAATTTTTACCTTTTTAATCAATTCATCCGCGATTTCAAACACTTTTTCCGTTGCCAATGCGGTCGGCTTTTGCACAAAATCAACTGCCCCGGCATCAAGCGCTTCCAGTGCCGTTTCCCCACTCTCGCTGGCAATACTGACAATTATCACTGGCACGGGACGACGCTTCATTTGCTCGTGCAAGAATTCTACCCCATTCATGTTGGGCATAATTAAATCTAACGTCACCACATCCGGCTTAAGTTGTTCGACCATTTCCAATGCTTCCCTACCATCGCGAGCAGTACCGATCACTTCAATAAGCGGACTGCGAGATAGCATTTGTTTGACAATTTTACGGACATAAGCAGAGTCATCGACAACTAATACACGCACTATTTGAGACATAACAATCAATCTCTCCCGAGCAATTGTAAATTGTAAATTAGGAATTGGGACTTGGTGATTCCGATATCCCATGCCCTACCCTCTATTAGTTAACGCTTTACATATATAAACGCATTTTCGATCTCTTGCAATTCAAATTCTGTCGTTAATTTTAATAACGATTCCGATGCAGCTACACACAAATAGCCGGGGGTGGGCATAGTCTTAGAAAACGCACGAACTGTTTGGTAAATTGCTTTTTCGGAAAAATAAATAAACACATTTCGACAAAAGATAATATTTGCGGTAGCTAAATGCTGAATTTCGGATTCAGCCATCAAATTTGCTGTTGTCCACTTAATGCGGCTGTGAAGTTCGGGTACCACTCGCCATTGGTTTTCCTGTTCTTCCCGGAAATATTTCGTTTGTAGGTGAGGCGGTAAATTGCGGAAAGAGCGATCGCGGTACACTCCTTGCCGCGCTTTGGCGATCGCACTCGGACTGCCATCGCTGGCATAAATTTCGATCGGTGCCCTTGCAAACCAACCTTTTTCGTTAAGAGCCATAGCGATACTTAAAGGTTCTTCTCCACTAGCGCAGGCAGCGCTCCAAATTCGCAGGCACTCAGTAGGATGTGCCGTAAAATGTTCTGGGACTAGAACCTCAACCAAGGCTCTGATTTGATCCATCTCTCGCCAAAAAAAGGTTTCCTGTATGGAGATAGCATCCATTACCTGCTTCCACTCTTGCTCAGCAGCATCGTCATATTTCAGGAAGTAATAGTAATCTAAAAACGAATCCAACCCACAGGCAATCACGCGAGGCGTCAGTTTTTCCGCCAATAAATCGCGCCGCTCGTTATCGTAATTAACACCTATGCGCTCGTGAATTAAGTCTCGCAAAAGTGTAAAATGGCCATCCGGTAAACTGAATATTTCCGAAACAAATCGCATAGCTTAAAGTCAATCATTCAGGCATTCATACCAAATCCGCTTTGATTACCCAGGTTATTCAAAGGGGAGAGTGGGGGAGTGGGGGAGTGGAGGAGTGGGGGAGTGGGGGAGTGGGGGAATTTATATGT
>NZ_JACJPW010000044.1 GCF_014696265.1 Aerosakkonema funiforme FACHB-1375
AGCTTCTTTACCTGTCGGAACCGAAAATTCTTGAAAGCTGTGAAACAAATTGCTACCAGCACGAGTACCGCCTTCAATCGTGAAAATATCGCCGTTGGTGGTAACGGTAGAATTAACTGGTAAAGTGGCATCTGGTGCGATCTGCGCGGATGTAGAAACAGCGAGCGAACACGCCGATAAGGTGAACAAGCCACCAAAAATCCACTTTGAATTAGCACAATTCATTGACTTATCTCCGGTTAATTTGAAGCGCAAATTATATTTTGGGTTGGTTCTAATTGGCTCAGATTAGTCACCAGGATTACGCTTCCATCCGGGCTAACAGTAAATCCTGTTGCTTCTCGAACAAAGTAATTTGGTAATAAGGAATTATTTATTTCCGATGTTTGATTTTCCCTACCCAGTAAACTACCCACAGTTCTCACCTGCGTGACTTCGTAGGGAATTATTAAACTATCTGGTGTTTCGGATAAACCACCGTTACCAGTCGCAACAAACCGCCCTTGTTGCCCGTTACGACGATTCAAGCAACTGCTAGCTATTACTGGCGCTTCCGTGACAAAATTATTATTCACCACGATCGGGATATGCTTTGCCTCTAAATTAGGGTTGGAGATATTCACCGTACCGCTCAATCCCAGTTCGGAAGAGGCAGTAATGTTACTGTCAGAAGAACGAAAAATACCTTGAGTAGTGATGTGAATATTACCCCCATTCCCTTGAACGGCATTGGCAATAATGTCGCTATTTTCTAGGCTAACCATCACCGGTGCATTCAGGGTGATGTTGCCTCCATTTCCCCTGCCTCCTGCTTCTGCACTGATAAAACTCCCACGACGCATTTGCAAAAGGTCAGCAATCTGGAGGTTAATGTTGCCGCCTTCACCGACTTTGGTAGAGGCTGAAATATTGCCCCCGGTGTCCAGTTGGATTCGATCGGCATTAATCCTCAAAGTGCCGGCATTGCCCAGTCCTTGGTTTTGCACAAAAATTCTGGCATCATTGCTCACTTTCAGAACAGGTGTGTCGATTGTCACCTGACCTGCATCTCCACGGAGATCCCCTCCAAAACCCCTAAAACTAAGCCCAGCCGCACCAATATAGCTAGTATCTTGCTGGGAGACTCGATCCTTAACTTCGACCGACTCAGACGCATCGATCCTGAGCGTGCCGGCATTTCCTCGATCTAAAGTAGAGGCTGATAGAATTCCACCATTTTGAACTGACAAAGTACGGGTGTTAATAGTGAGGTTGCCTGTATTTCCAGAGCCAAAGGTTGAAACTGAGAGTAGAGAAGGGGCTGTAGTCACTCCATATACACCTCCAGGCGGAGGAGTCGGACTAACGATAAGGATGCTATCTGCCTGAACCGTAAGATTGCCACCCGGCCCCAAGTTATAGGTTCTAGCTCCCACCTGGCCGCTATTGGTGATAGAAAAGTTTCGGCTAGTGATGGAGACATTCCCTCCAGCACCATCGGCATGAGTTGTTGCAAAGATTTGACTACTTCCTGAAAAGAGTCCTATCCCTGTTTGACCTGAGACGTTTAACTCGTTGGTAGCATTCAAAATGATGTCACCCCCCCGACCATTGCTAAAGGTACGGTTGCGGACGACACCTCCATTCTGAATCTGGATCAGAGGAGATGTCAGGGTAATGTTTCCCGCCGCTCCCGTCGATCGTGTTTCACTGATGACACTGCTAGGGTTGCTTAAGTCTGGGGCAATTCCGCTAATGTGCAACGATTCGATCGCGTTGACTGTAATATTGCCAGCCGACTGATTGCCCTGATTTTGTACCAAGACCAGTGAGCCACTTTCAATATTGACTTGTTGGCCTTGCATTTGCACTGAGCCGGCAGTGAAGCCGCTTACATCAGCCAGGGCCTTTTGGTCGATCTGGATGTTGCCGAAGCGGTTGGTCGCTGGATAGCTTAACGCAAATCCCTGTGGGTGGGAATTAAGAATGGCACTGCCATGAGTGACACTCCCTAATTCAATCCGCCCTCCAGATGCTAAGAGCAATCCCCCCTCCAAAGACAAATTGCCACCGATTAAGGCAAGGGTGTTTCCAGGTTTAACCTTTAAGTTGTATGAGTCGGGATTCAAGCCGGAAACGTCGGTAAAAAAAGTAAATCGTGCAGTGTGTCCTGTTCCTTGCACGACAATCGTTCCGGGGTTGCTGCCAAGTTGCAAGCCAACTGGCACGTCGATCGTGAGTAATGGTGTGCTGCTGGGATTGGTGGGGCTAAACTTTATCCCATCTGCAAAAACCACACTCTCCGCCGTAGTGCCAACAAATGAGCCACCAATATCCAATCGGGCATTGGAGCCAAAAATAATGCCGTTGGGGTTGAGTAAAAACAGATTTGCATTCCCATTGGCGCGAATAATTCCGTCAATGTTAGAAACGTTGCCCCCAGTGACCCGAGTGATGATGTTTTCTATACTTAAGGGATTGTTGAAGAAGGCGGCGGTGTCGGTGGGGACCGAAAATTCTTGAAAGCTATGGAAGAGATTGCTACCAGCGCGAGTACCGCCCTCAATCGTCAAAATATCGTCGTTGGTGGTAACGGTAGAATTAACTGGTAAAGTGGCATCTGGTACGCTCTGCGCGGATGTAGAAGCAGCGATCGCACACGCTAAAAATGTGAATATGCTACTCCAAAAACATCTCGAATTAGAATTATTCATTGACTTATCTCCAGTTGATTTGTAGCGCAAATTATATTTTGGACTGGTTCTATTTGGCTCTGATTATCAACCAGGATTACCCTTCCATCCGGGCTAACAGTAAATCCTGTTGCTTCTCGAACAAAGTAATTTGGTAATAAGGAATTATTCCTTTCTACCGATCGATTTCTTCTACTTTGTAACTGATTGACACTTCTTACCTGTACTAGGTCATAGGGCATCGACAAACTATCTGGTGTTTCTGATAACCCACCATTACCAGTTACTACAAAATGTCCTTGTTGCGTGTTGCGACGAGTCAAACAAGTACTGGCGATTACAGGCGCTTGACTGACAAAATTATGAGTCGGAAGTACCGCTACGTTTTGGGTATTCAAGTTAAGAATCGAGATATTAATATTGCCACTCACACCCAATTGAGAAGAAGCGGTGATATCGCTATCGGGAGAAAGGAAAATAGCTTGTGTGGCAATTTGAATATTACCGCCCTGTCCTTGTAGGGCATTAGCAGTGATGTCGCTGTTTTCCAGATCGGTTAAGGTATCGGTAGAGATCGCAATATTGCCTCCGGTAGCCGTTCCCGTAGCGTTAGTGGTGATTTCGCTGCCGCCACGCATCAACAAAGAATTAGCGTTCAAAGTAATGTTACCTCGATTACCTGCTGCTACTTCCGATCGCAAACTGTTGCCCGCTTCGAGATCGATGCGGTTGGCATCAACGTGCAAGTTACCCGCATCGCCGCCGCCAGTGTTGCTGACGGAAATTTCTCCCCTGTCGCGGAGGTTGAGAATATTGGCAGTTAAGGCGATCGAACCTGCATTGGCAGTAGTAGTGGAGGCAGCGGTAATACTGCTGGGGAGTTGGCGACCATCGGCTAACGGTTGGGAGATGCCTTCTATGTCAATTCGATCGGCTTGCAAGTTGATATTACCAGCGGCTCCATTTCCTAGCGTTGATGAGGTGATTTGTCCGCCGTTGAAAACGTGCAAAGTCTGCGTGTCCAAAGAGATATTTCCACCCTGACCGATTCCCAATGGGCCAACGGCAACCGTGATGCCACTAAGGGTTTTGCTAAAACCATCGATCGCCGCATCGCTGAGTTGCACGTCTATGGCTTTAATTTCAATATCTCCAGCATTGCCAGTTCCAGACAAACCAGTGGAAATCGTGCCGCCATTGGAAAGTAACATCCGTCCGGTATCGATCGCGATCCGACCGCCTTGACCAGTTGTACCCGGTTGTACTCCACTGAATACACCACTGGTAACACCATTAGGAGCGTAGCCGCTAATTTCCAAGCTTTCGGATGCTCTAATCGAAATATTTCCCGCCGTACCGTTAGCCCCTGCTCCGATCGCTCCTAGCACGTCAGCGCTAATCCTGGCACCATCTAGCAATCGCACTCGTTCGGCTTCGATCGAAAGCTTTCCACTCTCCCCCGTTCCACCAAAAATTAAAGTGTTAATAGTACTCAAAAACATAAAGTCACCGGGCTTTTCAAAGAAAAAGGGAGAAGGAAATGGGTTATAGCCTTTGACTTCTACGTCAGTAGCTCGAATCGTGATATTGCCAGTTTTAGAACCATCGCCAGAAGAACTAGATTGAATAAAAACGCCATTTAGCACCCGCAAGCGTCCGGTTGCGATCGTCACATCCCCTGCTCGACCATCTGCCCGCAATCCCGAATCGGGTGGAGCAGACACGGATGTGGCAATACCGTGGTAAGGGGGAAATTGTACGGGGGCAGGAGTGCCGAATAAATCGACGAATTCCGTAGTTTGCACGGAAATCCCGCGTCCCTGTCCGGACACCGTATTAGATAAAATATGGGAATTCTCTTCAATTGTCAGACCCCGACCGCGAATGGCGATCGCGCCGCCATCATTACCGCTAGCATCGATTAAGGACGATCGTTGCAAGGAAATCGTACCCCAGTCAGCCGCAGTAGTAGGACTGCTCAGTTGCCATTGTGCGAAATTATTGAATCCCACCTCCGCATTCCGCACCGCCCACAATTCCACTCGTCCGTCTGGAACAGCCAAGTTTCCGCCAGTTATCACGATCGCGCCACCTACCAAAGCGAGGGTCTGACCCGTTGGTAGAGCTAATCCTGCGGAATTGATTCCCTCTACTTTAATTGGGCCCGCATTGGCTCCCAATTGCAGTCCGATGGGAGTGCTGATTGTCAGCACTGGTGAGGTAGTGGGGTTGGTAATGCCGTACAAACTACCATCAGCGAACTTAAAGCTATTAGCTGTGGAAGCAACAAAAGAACCATTAATATTCAGCCGTGCATTAGGGCCAAAAATAATGCCGTTGGGATTGAGTAAAAATAGATTGGCATTACCTAAAATTCCTAACGTGCCATTGATGTTAGAGGGATTGCCACCTATTATTCTGGTGAAAATATTGATAATTCCGGCTGGGTTACTGAAATAAACACTGCGGCCAGATTCGATATTAAATTCTTGAAAACTGTGGAACAAATTGCTACCGCGAATCGTACCACCATCGATGCGATCGGTATTAGTTTCGACATTTGGCGTGACGGTAGTTCCGACAGTGCGATCGGACAGTATCTGACTGCTAACTGGCGCATCTAGTAAAAGCACAATTGGCAATACTAATAGCGAAATAAATTTCATAAAAACCTTCCTAACACTGGATTATTTTGAGAAAGCAAAATAGATTTCCGCAGACAAACAAATTATTGGCTACAAGTTAATTCTGTAGGAGAAGCCATTTCACTTTTGGCTACCACTAAGGCTAATTTTCCATCTGGTGTAAACGCCAATCCCGTTGCTTCTTGAATTGCAGAATTTGTTGGCAAGGAATTGGTAGGTTCTATTGGTTGATTTCTGGTAATTTGTAACTGCCTGACAGGTACGATCTGTCCTACCTCATAAGGCATCAGCAAATTCTCTGGTGATTCTGACAATCCGCCATTACCAGTGGCGACAAACCTTCCTCGCTGAAGGTTGCGCCTGGTCAGGCAACTACTGGCAATTGTTTGGTCTTCCTTGAGAAAACGAGTCGAGAATGTTACCAAAACTTGATGTTGCTCTAAATTAGGAGTAGAAATATTGACGAAACCACTTACTCCCAATTGGGAAGAGGCAGTAATACTACTATCAAAAGAGCGAAAAATACCTTGAGTAGTAATTTGAATATTCCCACCTCGACCTTGCATAGCATTGGCGGTAATGTTGCTATTTTCTAAACTGGCGATCGTGGCAGCATTGAGGGCAATATTGCCGCCATTGCCACTACCACCTGCCTCTGCACTGATAAAGCTACCGTGACGCATCTGCAAGGAATTTGATATTTCAAGGTTAATATTGCCACCTTCGCCCGATCGGGTAGATGCCGAAATCCTCCCCCCATTATCCAGTTGTATCCTACCAGCATTGATATTGAGGACACCTGCTCTACCAGAAGCCATGTTTTGAACGAAAACCGTTGCGCCATCAGTGATGTTCAGGACGGGGGTGTTAATCCTGGTAGTACCTGAATTAGCAGTGGAAGGTTGATTAAAAGCAGCAAGAACGGCAGTACCAATATAACTCCGATTCTGTGCATCTTTAATCCCGATCGCCTCGATCGATTCAGACGCATTAATCGTCAGCGAACCTGCATTTCCCAAAAATCTGCTAGAAGCAGATACTCTTCCCCCCGATCGCACTGACAGCGTGCGGGTATCAATGGTCAGATTTCCTGCATTACCAATCCCGAAGGTGGCAGCAGATAGCAGGCTAAAATAAAGACCTCTTGGCGCTTCCAAGCTCGTTACTTCAATCGTATCTGCCTTCACCGCGACATTGCCGCCATTGCCGCTTCCATAAGGTCTTGCTGCCACGTTAGCACCCCCCGAAATCGACAGGTTTCGAGTAGAAATGGTCAGATCTCCACCTTTTCCATCCCCGTTGGAAGCGGCTAAAAGCAAGCTAATTCCTCGAAAAACGTTAGGATCTCCGGGTGTATAACCGTTTACTCGCACGTCATCGGCATTGACGATAATGTTGCCACCAGGCGCGGTACTATAGGTGCGGTTGAGGATAAAACCACCGCGATCGATAGTTAGTTGCGGGGTGGTAATCAAAATGTTTCCCGCTGCACCATTCGACACAGTTTCATTGATTAAACTGCTGGAACTACTAAAATCTGGTGTTTTGCCGATTACCTGAACTGAATTCGTAGCATCGATCGCGATATCGCCTGCGGTGAGATCGCCTTGATTTTGTACTAATACGATCGAGCCATCCGAGATTTTAATTTGTTGCCCTTGAATGTCGATCGCACCTGCATTAGTGCCAGCAACGGAAACTAAAGCGCGGCGATCGATCTCGATATTTCCAAAGCTAGAAATATTAGGATAGCTAATTGCAAATCCTGCGGGAATGGCATTTAGATCGACACTTCCGACCGCGACACTTCCTAACTCAATCCGTCCTCCTGGTGCGGAGAGTAATCCGCCATTCAAAGCTAGATTACCACCAACCAAGGCAAGGGTTTTCCCTGGTTGCAGCTGTAATCCGACTGTAGTGCTGTCCAATCCCGAAACGCGAGCAGTATCGCTTAACCGTGCGTTGTGTCCCGCGCCTTGGACGACGATCGCTCCTGGATTGCTCCCAAATTGTAAGCCGATCGGCACGCTAATTGTCAGTAGAGAAGAAATTTGAGGATCGCTAGCACTGAAAAAAGCGCGATCGGCAAAGTTAATTCGATCGGCTGTTGTCGCGACAAATGAACCTTTAAGATCTAGTCTCGCTCCCGCACCGAAAATAATGCCGTTGGGATTGAGCAAAAATAGATTGGCATTACCTAAAACTCCTAACTTACCATAGATGTTAGAAGGATTGCTACCCGTTATTCTGCTAAAAATATTGATAATTCCTTCTGGGTTGCTGAAATAAACACTTCGGTCAGATTCGATATTAAATTCTTGAAAACTGTGGAACAAATTGCTGCCGCGAATCGTACCGCCATCGACGCGATCGGTATTGGTTTCGGCATTTGGCGTGACGGTAGTTCCGACAGTGCGATCGGGTGTTATTTGACCGAAGCTTGGCAGCGCGATCGAAATCTCAACTGGTAACAAACAAAACCAAATCAAGCGCAATTTAGTTAATTTCATAATGGTGTTACTTCCCCGAAAATCTAAGTTTTTCAAATTCTGAATTGATAGCAAAAGGTAAATCGATTAATTGCTACAAGTTAATTCTGTAGGAGAAGTAATCTTATCTTGTGTTACCACCAGTGCTAATTTTCCATCTGAGGTAAAATTCCATCCATTTGCTTCTTGAATTGGGCGATCGGGTTGCCTAGTATTGGTTGTTTCTGACGCTCGATTTCCTCTCGCTTGTAACTGTCCCACAGTTCTCACTTGGGCTGCCTGATAAGGCATCGCTAGACGATCTGGTGTTTCCGATAAACCACCGTTCCCAGTCACCACAAAGCGTCCTTGTTGGCCATTGCGTTGAGTCAAACAACTACTGGCAATTACTGGTGCTTGACTGACCAAAGTATTGGCAGGAAGAACGACCAAATTTTCTGGCTGCAAGTTGAGATTGGAAATGCTCACGTTGCCGCTAATTCCCAATTGCGAAGAAGCGGTAATATTGCTGTCGGCAGACAGAAAAATTCCTGCGGTAGTAATTTGAATGTTGCCGCCGTTTCCTTGCAAAGCATTAGCGGTAATATCGCTATTTTCTAAGCCCACAATGATAGGAGAAACGATCGTCATATTACCCCCATTGCCACTACCACCAGCAGTGGTGCTAACACTACTACCATTACGTGCGATCAGGGTATTAGTTCGCAAATTCATACTACCACCTTCTCCCGAATTAGTGGCTGCTGCAATTGAGCCTGCGCGATCGAGCCGAATAGAATTGGCATTAATCAAAAGATTGCCAGCATTGCCAACTCCTTCATGGCTAACGCTGACAATTCCACCGTTGCTAAGCTGCAATCGTGGAGTGTTGATGATTAAATCTCCCGTGTTACCCGTGGGAAATGGTGGCAACCCATACGTCTGTTGAAAAATGGGAGGAAATACTGTAGCCCCAGCAGTAATTTTGCTGGGTTGACCGGAGGCTGAACCAACGCCGCTTACTTCGATACTAGAGGCAGCATTAATCATCAAGTTACCTGAATTTCCATAGCTTTGAGTAGCAGTGCTGACAGTTGCACCATCCCGCACGCTGAGTCTAGAAGTATCGATCTTGAACTGACCCGTATTTCCGAGATTGAATGATGTCACTCCGATGACGCTAGGAGTAAAAATCAGCGGATTTTCTCCTAATATTTCAATCGATTCAGAAGCGTTGATCGCCAGATCGCCTCCCATTCCAATACCGTAAGTAATAGTTGAGATAGCACCCCCATTTTGGATCGTTAATTGCCTAGCCGAAACTCGCACATCACCACCTTTACCAGAACCATAGTTGAGCGCTGCTATGGCGCTTGCAAATGTGGGCTTAAGTGAGGAAAAACCCAGAATTTGCATAGAATCTTTAGCCTCGATCGATACATTTCCCCCCGCTCCAGCCCCAAAGTTTCTGGCTGTAACTACCGCCCCATCCTGCAATAAAATATTGCGAGCCGACACCACCAAATTACCCCCAGAACCCTTGTCCAAATTGTCGGTACTTAATAAGCTAATGGTAAATCCAGAATTGGTATATCCTTTCATTTCCAAAGACTCGGAAGCATTCACAGTAATATCGCCCGCTCCCGTATTACCTAGATTGAGTATCAGTGCCACAGAACTCTCAGTGAAGCTGATATTTCTACCCTGTAAATGTATGGAACCACCCAACTCACCACTAGCATTAGCAAGGGCTTGTTGGGAAAATCGAATATCGTTAAATTGTTGAATATTGCCATAATCAAAACTCCATTGGGGAGAATTGATATTGAAATTGACAGTGCCGTTACTCGCACTACCGAGTTCGATCTGTCCGGATTCGGCAGTTAATACACCCCCATCTAAAACAAGATCTCCTCCCACCAGTGCTAAGGTGTTGCCAGGAGTAACTCGAATTCCCAGAGGATTGTTACTGGTATCGATCGGTGTGGTTAAGGTTCCAATCAAACGATGTCCTGTGTTCCGAACCGCAATCTCACCTGGGTTTTCTCCCATCTGTAAACCAACAGGAATGCTCAGAGTTAATAAAGGTTTTGTTATCGGATTGATGCCGCTAAATTCGACTCCATCAGCAAATTTAATACTATTGGCAGTTGTACCAAAAAACGAACCACCAATATTCAATTGAGCGTTAGGGCCAAAAATTATTCCTGCCGGATTGAGCAGAAATAAATTTGCACTTCCATTGGCTTTAATCAAGCCGTCAATGTTAGAGATATTTCCACCAGTGACCCGGCTGAAAATATTTTGAATGTCGATCGCGTTGTCGAAAATTGCCGCTCCACCTGTAGGTACGGAAAACTGACTGAAGCTATGAAACAAGTTATTGCCGACTCGATCGCCATTAGTAATCGTAAATTGATTATCAGTTTGAGAAACCGTAGTCGAGAGCGTACCATCAGGAACCAGCGATGGGTTGACAACAGGTATGCTTTGCGCTAAATTAGAAGAATTGCAAAAAATAACTAAGTGCCAACCAATAATTTCTGCTAATAAAAGTTTGTGCATAAAATCAATTACTCCCTTTAATTTGTTGAAATAATTGCTATTTTTCCATCCGTTAAAAGGAACAAGTTAAATCATCAACCGGACTAGGCTGAGTCTGATTGATGACCAATATTAATTTTCCATCTGGGGTAAACGCCAATCCAGTTGCTTCTTGAATTGAGCGATCGGGTTGCTTGGAATTGTTTATTTCTAGCGCTTGGTTTCCTCTCGCTTGTAACTGTCCCACAGTTCTCACTTGGGCTGCCTCGTATGGCATCGCTAGATTATCTGGTGTTTCCGATAAACCACCATTACCAGTCACCACAAAGCGTCCTTGTTGAGCATTGCGTTGAGTCAAACAACTGCTGGCAATTACTGGTGTTTGATTGACCAAAGTATTGGCAGGCAGAAATACTAAGGTTTCTGGCTGCAAATTAAGATTGGAAATGCTCACATTGCCGCTAATTCCCAATTGGGAAGAAGCGGTGATATTGCTGTCGGCAGAAAGAAAAATGCCTTCGGTGGTAATTTGAATGTTGCCACCTCTTCCTTGAAAAGCATTAGCAGTGATATCGCTGTTTTCTAAGCCAACAACGATCGGAGATGCGATCGTCATATTACCCCCATTGCCACTACCACCAGCAGTAGTGCTAACGCTACTACCATTTCGTGCAATCAGGGTATTAGTTCGCAGATTCATACTGCCACCTTCGCCCGAATTAGTAGCTGCTGTAATACTGCCAGCGCGATCGAGCAAAATAGAATTAGCATTAATCAAAAGATTGCCAGCATTGCCAACTCCTTCATGGCTGACGCTGACAATTCCACCGTTGCTAATCTGCAATTGTGGAGTATTGACGATTAAATCTCCCGTGTTACCCGTAGGAAATGGTGGCAACCCAAATGTCTGTTGAAAAGTCGGAGTCAGAACTGTCGCCCCAGCACTAATTTTACTGGGTTGACCTGAGATAGCACCCACACCGCTTACTTCGATGCTAGAGGTAGCGTCGATCGTTAAATTACCTGCATTTCCCGGACTTTGAGTAGCAGCACTTACATTTGCACCATCTATTACTATTAGTCTAGAAGTATTAATTGTTAATTGACCTGTATTTCCCCGAAATGATGTCATTCCGATTCCAGTAGGAGTAAAATTAAGCGGATTTTCTCCTCTTAATTCGATCGAATCAAAAGCATTTACTTGAATATTTCCTCCTGTTCCAAATCCGAAAGCAACACTCGGAATAGCACCTCCATTTTGGATAGTTAATTGCTTAGTTTCAATCCAAACATTGCCTCCCCGTCCAACGTTATAAAAGTTGAAAGAATCAATACCGCTTGGCAAGCTTGTATTAATTGCTGAAAAACCATCGATTTTAATGAAATTTGTCGTATTAACATAAATATTTCCCCCTACCTCTCCACTAAAATTTGTCGAAACAATTGCGCCGCCATCCTGCAAAAATAGTTCGCGAGCAGACACCAAAATATCGCCGATAGCACCATTGCCCAAATTGTCGAGTGTCACTCTGGTGTTGGAAAATCCATCAGTACCGACTTTTCGCAATTCCAAAGATTCGCTGGCATTAATGGTAATATTCCCAGAGCGGCTATTACCCAGATTGGTTAATGCTACGATCGACCCCTCATTGAGGCTGATATTTCTGCCTTGAAGGTGAATGGAACCACCAGGGGCACCACTCGCATCAACGAGTGCTTGTTGGGAAAATTCGATCTCGCCAAATTGTTGAATATCGCTATAGTCAAAACTCCAAGTTTTTTCACTCAATTTGAAATTGACAGTCCTGCTACTGGCACTACCGAGTTCGATCTGTCCTGACTGGGCAGTCAATAAACCCCCATCTAAGTTTATATTTCCTCCTACGAGGATCAAACTATTGCCATAACTGACTCTTAATCCGACAGGATTATTTTTGAAATCAAGCCGTATCAATATATTATCATTTAACCGATGCCCGGTATTTTGAACGGTAATTGTACCTGGGGTTTCTCCCATCTGCAAACCGACAGGGATACTAACGGTTAACAACGGTGTGGCGGTAGGATTGGTAGCGCTAAATTCCACTCCATCAGCAAATCGAATAGTGTCAGCAGTCGTCCCCAAAAATGAACCACCAATATTCAACTGCGCGTTCGGCCCAAATAGTATGCCCGCTGGATTTAGTAAAAACAAATTCGCACTACCATTAGCGCGAATTAAACCATCGATCTGGGAAATGTTTCCTCCTGTGATTCGACTAAAAATGTTTTGGATGTTAGCGGCATTGTTGAAGAATGCCGACCCATTGGTAGGAATAGAAAACTCTCTGAAACTGTGAAATAAGTTGTTGCCTTCAACCGCACCGTTGTCGATGGTAAAATTCAATCCATCAGCAGAGATGACGCTGGTGGAAATGCTGCCATCAGCAGCAATTTGGGCTGCTACAGGTGCAGTGAAAATTACACCGATCGCTCCCAACCAACAAGTTATACGGTAGATATTCATCCGTTGCTCCTTCTTAAATTTGAAGTATTAATTGATACTATAATTCATTGGGATGACAGGGTAAGGGGCGGGGTTGTGCGATATTGCTACGCAACGCCGCCGCAGAATTTACCTTTGCAGTCAGTACCACTTGTCGGTTGGAATTGAGGCTCAACTCAGTGGCTTCAACAACGGGGTCGCCCAATTTCCAAGTGAAAGTGGCAATTGCGGCAGCATCTTGCGACTCCCGATCGGTGATTGCCGCTTGCCCAGTCTCGATCGGTTGTACTTGCACTACTTCGTAGGGCAGCATTGGAGTTGATGGCGTTTCCAGCAATCCTCCGTTGCCCGCGACGACAAAGGTTGCCTTGCTATTGCGTTGGCGTGCCAAACAGCTATTAGCGACGACTCGATCGGTATTGACAAAATTAATGGGGGGAGGTTGTAGAACACCGTGTTGGTTGACGTTGAGAATAGAGATATCAATTGTGCCGCTGAGTCCCAATTGGGAACTAGCACTGATGTCGCTACTTTCGGTGAGTTGGGGACGATTTACCAGTCCGAAGATGCCAGAGGTGGTGATTTGAATATTGCCGCCATTACCTCGAACTGCGTTGGCGATGATGTCGCTATTTTCTAACCCAACCAGAATGGGTGAGTTAATTGACAAATTGCCACCATTTCCATTGGCTTGTGCTGTGGCTGAAAGCAGACTATGCTGACGCAGCAGCAGATTTTCTGGCACGTTTAAGCGAATATTACCCCCATTCCCGGAGGCGGTGGTCGCGGTGATGCTGCCTTCGTCGTTCAAGAAAATCGAGTTGGCGTCAATTTGTACGTTTCCTGCCAGTCCTGGCCCATCATTTCTGACTGTGACAGTTCCCCCATTTGTGATGCGTAATAAAGGAGTATGGATGGTCAGGGGCCCTGCATTACCAGTGGGAATAGGAGGTATTCCAAAGGCAGCCTGAGTAGCCGGATCGGTAATCTCAGCATTGGAAAAAATGCGAGCGGGTAATCCAATCGCACGACCCTGAGTTACGCGACCTGCAATATCGATCGACTCCGAAGCGTTCACTTCTACGCTACCGACTGAACCGCTGGCTAAGCTCGTAGACCCCAAAGATGCGCCCTCTTGAATTACCAATCGAGAAGCGTTGATGACGACGCGATTGGCATTACCAGCTCCCGAAGTCTGGGTAGACAGCGAACTTTCTGAAAATGCCCTTGGGTTGTAACCTGCAACTTCAACTAGATCGGCAGCATTCACTTGGATTGTTCCACTGTCTCCAGAACTGAGAGCTACAGAAATAATTGCCCCAGAATCGAGGATATGAAGATTATCCGTCGATATCGTGATGTTCCCTCCTTTGCCGCTCGCTACAGAAAATGTGACCAGCCCACTATAAATGACTGGCTTGGTGGGGTTAAAGCCACGGATATCGATCGTCCCGCCTAGATTTGCGATAATGTTTGCACCAGCTGATTGACTCCGGCTTCTCGTAATAATTCTGGCTCCATCCTGGAGGGAGAGTCGATCGGCAGAGATGACCACATCTCCTACCTGACCTGTACCGAAATTGTTACTTTGGATCGAACTTGACAATTGACCGTCGGCTGTATTCCCCGTCAAACTGAGGGAGCCTCTGGCATCGATCGTAATTCCACCGGAGGTTTGCGTTCCCAGGTTTTGGAGCAAAGCAAAAGATCCCTCACTCAAGCTAATGTTTTGTCCTTGGAGTTGGATGGAGCCATTACTGCTGCTAGCATTCAGCAGCGATTGTCGTGCCAGATGAATATCGTTAAATTGCGATACGGCAGAGTAATCCCCCACCCAACCCGTAGGAGTAGCATTTAGTCCCACTATCCCTACGCTGACACTGCCTATTTCTAAGTGTCCGCTGCTCTTAGTGGAAATAACTCCGCCGGAGAAGTTTACACCACCGCCAATCAACACCAGAGTTCGATCGATTCCGGCTTGCAATCCCGGCGGGCTATTGCTGGCATTAGCCTGACCAAAGCCAGTGCTATCTGTTAACTTGTTTCCTAGTCCCTGCACGGTAATTGCGCCTGGGTTTTGTCCCATTTGCAACCCAGTGGGTACGCTCACGGTCAGTAGTGGTGATGTGGCTGGATTCGTGGTGCTAAATTCTACTCCATCAGCAAACCGAATACTATTAGCAGTTGTACCGATAAACGAACCATTGAGGTCGAGTTTGGCATTGGCTCCCAAGATAATGCCATTGGGGTTGAGTAAGAATAAATTGGCATTACCCAATACTCCCAAGATGCCGTTAATATTAGACTGATTAGAACCTGTAATTCTACTGAATATATTGGTAATGCCATCTGGGTTGGTGAAATATGCCGATCGTCCGTTTTGGATATTGAATTCGCTGAAACTGTGGAATAAATTAGCACCGCGAACTGTGCCGCCGTCGATGATTTCGCTCGGTATGCCATTAATTTCCAGATTGGGCGTAACTGTAGTAGTTCCTACGGTGCGATCGGGGACGATTTGACCGAAACTTGGCATTTCTAGAAACATCAAATTTGGCAACAGTAACAACCAAATTATTCGGTATTGAATCAATTTCATAACAGCGTTTTCCCCTGAAAACAAACGTCTAACTTCCGGTGAATTATTGCCAATTACCCACTAAAATAAATGGCGACCAAATTGCTGGATGACCGTTAGGATCTTTGATTAGTTTGATTTGTGCTTGTCTCAATGCCTCTGCTTTGGTGATTCCCGGTTGTTGAAGAAGTTTATAAAAGTTTTCAATTAAGGGTAAGGTATCGGCATCGTTGACAAACCAAAGACTGGCAAAAGTGGTTTGGACGCCTGCTCGTAATGCAACACCAGCAATACCCAGAGTAGAGCGATCGTTCCCCGCTGCTGTTTGGCAAGCACTCAGGGTAAGGAGTTCGATCGGGTGTTTACTTTGGCGCAGCACTTCTTCAAATTCATTTAAAGATATTCGCCGATCGAACATTTGCAAGAAGGTACTATTAGGATCGGCACCAAATTTGCCGTGAGTGGCTAAGTGAACTATGGGATAGTTGCCTTTATTAATTTGCTTTTCTAAATTGGCTAAAGTAAAATCTTTATCTAAAAATCGCACTCCTCCCACAATTTCTTGAATACCTTGAGTTTCTTTGGGAACATTCGGTAAGGGAGCAAAAGGAGGAATTTCTGCACTTAAACCAAAGATTAAAGCATTAGACTTAACCAGATTTGATTTTTTATTAGCTGTTAAATGTAAGCCTAGTGTGGTGGCAATAGCGTACTTTTCAACTAAATATTGCTTGCCATCGTACAATGCTGCCATTGGTACATTCCTCAAAACGCCATCGTTAATAAATAGAAGAGTTTTGGGGTTGGCTTTTTCTAAGTCTGCTAGCATTGGCACGATCAGCCAATTATAAACTTTCTGGCTCTCTACTAAGTATTCATCTGTGGAAATATCTTCTAAAGTGAAGCGAAGGCGATCGATTTGGTTTTCTATTTCTTGACGGGATAGAGCTACCTCATACCGATGGACAGAACCATCTGGTAAGCGCAAGATTGAATAGGTGCGATCTTTTAAAATAATCGAGTTGATAACGGCAGTGTTAGTGCTGGCTATTTCCGCAAGCGGATCGCTTTTATCCCGCGCTACTTCTGTACATTCATCCCCGAAAAAGTTTTGCAATTCAGCTAATTGCAATAATTCTACCACTTGCAACGCATCTTCGATTTTGGCTTTGGCATCCTTACCAGCAGATTTTTCACTTTCATTGAGTAATAAACCGATCAGTTCTCGATAAACTGGTTCTACCGAATCTCTCAAGTCAAATTGCAAGTCTTTGCTGGCTGCCGCTAAATCGCTACGAATACTTTGGAGGGTGACGATCGCATCTTTGTAAGATCCAATGGCTAATTCGTTTTGTCCTGTAGCCTTGTAAATTCGTCCCGTTTGTGATTGCCAGCGATAAAGACTATCGGCAGCATTTGCTTGTTGGGCGGCTAAAGCAGCTTGCTGGGTAAGCTGCATAGCTACCGTCCAGTTTTGAACTTGTTCGTAAACTTTTCCTAATGCTCCGACGGCAAATGATTCGGCGCGTTTATCTCCGATATTTCTGGTAATGACGATCGCTTTTTGTAAGGTTTGCGCTTTTAGTTGTTGGTTATTGCGGTTGGCATTGCCTACAATTTCGGCGGCGCTGATTAAAGCATAGGCTTTCTGACGAGAGTCGGATACTCTCTCTAAAAGAGAGATGGCTTGCATGGAATAATTTCCGATCGCATCAGTTTTTGGTGATGGTAATTGCTGTAAGAACTGAGCTAAATTTAATAATGCTTTGGCGTGCATGATTCCGCCTAATGGTTTACTTGCTTCTACGGCAAGTTCGTAAGTTGTGCGAGCAGATATGGCATCTTGTTGGGCTAAATTCGTCAACCGCGCTTCTTCTCGATCGTCTCCTTCCCTTTGTGCGGCATTCATTTGTAATAAATACTGTTGGTAACGACGGTTAAAAACGCTGCCTAAATTGTTTAAATTCGTCGCGATCGCTTGAGTATTTTTCAACGTATTGGCTAAATTTAAACTGGTTTGGTAAGCGACGATCGCTTTTTCCAATTCTCCCGCCGCAGAATAGGTATTTCCTAATGCTCCTTGGGCGGCTATTTCGGTGGTTTGGTCTTGATTTTTACGCGCCATATCGATCGCAGACTGCAAAATTGGCATGGCTTGGCGAAATTGTCCCAAAGCGTTGTAAGCTTGTGCTTGTTCGGTCAATACTTGCGCTAAAAAACGGCGAGATTCTCCATCTGAGGAAGATTGATAAATTTTGGCAGCTTTTTCCCAATTGGCGATCGCTTCTCCTAAATTTCCAATTTGGCGATAAGCAGTTCCTACATTAGTGTAAAGTAGGGCTTTTTGTTTGCGATCGAATGTTTGGTTTAGTGCTGACTGCCAAATTGCGATCGCTTCTTGGTATTGTCCGGCATTATAGCGAATACTGCCTTCGTCTTCTCCGCTATTTTGTGAATTTTTCTCAATCGCTCGCTCGCTGTTATGTGTTAATTTTGTGTCTATAGCAATAGCCATTGATTGAGTAATTAAAATATGCAGCCATAAATACATAAAAACACCGACGCCAAATAATAAAATCCTTCTTCGTAAGGCTGAAAAAGGCAAATTAATGCTGATGATTTTAACTATACTTATTATATTTTGGCAGATGTTTGCTAAATGCCCTAGAACCTGTTTTGATTGCACGATATTACTCCTTAATATGAATCAAATGGGTATTTCAATCACAAACTCTGCTCCTTTTCCAGGAGCAGAAATACAAGTCAATTTGCCTTTGTGGGTTTCCTCAACAATTTGGCGACTGATTGATAAACCCAAACCAGTGCCTTTACCTACTCCTTTAGTTGTAAATAGTTGCTCGAAAATTTTCTGTTGTACGCTTTCCGGTATGCCAGGACCATTATCCTTAATACGAATCGCTACCATAGAATTATCTTCAGATATTTCTGTGCGAATTATAATTATATTGGGATTAGCTTTAATTTCATCTAAAGAGCGTTGTTGGTTGAAATCATCAAACGCATCAATGGCGTTACTCAATAAGTTCATTATTACCTGATTTAATTGGCCTAAATAACAACTTACCGCAGGTAGCTTGCCATACTCTTTAATAACTTGAATGTCTGGACGGTGACTATTCGCTTTGAGGCGGTGTTTTAAAATCATCAAAGTACTATCAATCCCATCATGGATGTTACACGCTACCTTATTAGCTGTATCGCTACGGGAGAAAGTGCGTAACGATACACTAATTTCCTTAATTCGGTTCATGCCAACCTGAGTTGATGTAATTATATTGGGCAGGTCTTCTAAGGTATATTCAAGGTCTATTTCAGTAGCATTTTCTGCGATTTCTGTGCCGGGATTGGGAAATTTTTCTTGATATAGTTTTAAATGCTCGATCAAATCTTGGATATACTCTTGCATATGGGTGAGGTTGCCAGAAACAAAACCGATCGGGTTATTTATTTCGTGAGCAACTCCCGATACTAATTGACCGAGGGCTGACATTTTTTCACTATTGACTAATTGTAATTGCGAGCGCTGTAATTTCTCTAAAGCGTGTTCTAGATCTTTGACGCTTCGATCTAGCATGGTATTCAGTTCGTGCAACTTGCTGACATAAATGTAACTTCCAATTGCTATGGCCGAGCTTAGTAAAGCTAGCAATGGCGATACAACAGGAATCCACCAACCTGCTAAAAAGCTGAAGTAACCGATCGGTAATATAGAAGTGCCTACCAAAAGTATGAGTGCTGTAACTTTGCCGATAAAAAAGTTACCTGGATTGTGTCGCCATTTCCATGCAAACACAGGAATTATCCCAGCCCAAACTAAAATCCATAAGTTTTCTAACAGTTCAGGCCAAACTTGAATTAAAGGCCGATCGTCCAAAACAGAACTCAAAATTTGGCTCGCGATATTTGCTTGAATTTCTACTCCCGAAGTCCGCACCGGACTGCTACTAAAACCTCCGCTGTAAGGCGTGTAAAAAACATCATTCAGGCTATTGGCTTTGGCACCAATTAAAACGATGCGATCGCGAATTAAATTCGATGAAACTCGGTTCTGCAATATATCCATTACCGAAACAGTTACAAATGTGCGGGCAGGCCCCCGAAAATTTAGTAAAATCTGGTAACTTCCCGCATCTGCACGCACGTAGCCACCATCATTTTTCTCAAAAGGAGTAAAAACTGTTTTCCCCAATTGCAGAAAGCCATTTTTGTCTGCTTTAGGGGTAATTCTTCGCTCCTTTAAGTAAAGCATTGCTACCGCTAATCCCAAAGTGGGTAATCCTTCATTACCTTCAGGCATAGGAAAAAGTACGGCACGACGAACTACTCCATCCGAGTCTACAATAATATCGTTAGCACTGACTTGCCCTAATTCGGCAAGCACGGGAGAAGGTGCGATCGCAGAAATATATTTGTCTCCGATCGCTTTTTGAATGCCGATTAAATTAGGAGTACTTTTAAATACTTTTACCAATTCTTTGTAACCGGGTTTTACGGGCAAATTGCGATACAAATCCAGTCCGATTGCTTTTGGTCTTTTTTGCTTAATCCGTTCTATAAGTTCTGCCAAAGTGGCATCCGAAAAAGGCCATTGTCCTAGCTTAGCTAGATCTGATTCTTCCACACTGACGAGCAAAATGCGATTGTCGGTCGGTTCTTGAGGACGCAGGCGAAAGCGAAGATCTAAAGCTGCTAATTCTGAAGGCTGAAACCATCCGAACATTCTGATGGCGATTGTTATTCCTGCTACTCCAGATGTCACTAACGCCACACCTCGCCATTCCCAAGCTACCTTTTTTATTTGGCTGGCTAATATATGGCAATTTTTGAAGGACAACCGCCCCAAAAATTGCTTAAATAATTTAGCTGAAGAATGCTTTATCATTGACAAAAGTCAGAAGTCAGGATTCAGGCGTTAGGAGTCAAAATTCAGGACTCAGGAGCCTAGATTCAGGCGTTATAATTCAACCTGAACTATCTATGCTTAATTTTGAATTTTTGCTCCTGAATTCAGCTTTAATTTCCCGCCAAAATTTGTGGTTGGGAAATGGGAACCTGAGATAAGCCTACTGCATCCAACAAAAAGCGGAGATATTGATAATTTTGTCGATTTTGAGGTTCTACTAAATAAGCTTTAGTAACAGAAGCAATCGAGTCATACCAAATTCCCGATTGTGCGTAAGCGGCGGCAGTTTGGCGAAGCTTTTGTGCATAAGAGTCGCTTTCCGAAGCGCTTTGGCTATTGATTCCAGTTCGGTAGTCAACCCTTGAGATCCAACTTCGCACGTAAATATTCTCTGAGGGACGCTTAGCATTGCACACTAAAGATACTGTCCACCGATATACTTTGCCTGTGGACAATTCTGGCACATTTGGCGGCAGTTCTAGTTGAATAATGCCACTTTTATCGTTGCGAAACTGTTTAACTAGCAATGGTTTGGCTACTCCAGGTTCTACAAGGGTAAACTGCATCGGCATTGATGGCGCTGATGAGACGTACCAGGAGAAAGTGGGACGACCGGAAACGGTCAATCCGATATGATCGTTGGGAATTAGTAATGTGAGCGATCCGAAAGAACCTGAAGGACAGCCTCGCGATCCAGCTCCTTCAGTGCGTTCAATTCTATCTCGACCGACTGGGGGAACATAACCTCCCAATGGATCGGCTGATGCTTTGTTATTCCAGACGCTCAACTGTTTCCATTGTGCAAGCGAATGTTTGCTCGCAATATCGATCGCATCTGTAGATAGCAAAAATGTAAAAAAGGCTGCTCCGGTGAGCATTGCCGTAATTTTGGTATTATTCATTGGTTGAGATTACAAATTGTTAACTATAAACAGCATAAACAGTTTCAAGGCTAAGTTCGACAAGACGATCGTTCGGTCAAAGTCAAAAGTCGAAATTTAGTCTTGAAAACTGCTGAGTAAAAGAATCGGCTTGAAGTGGCAAACTCAAGCGTTTCCCAACAATACATTTTAATTGAAGGGATATCCGTTTTGGTGTAAATTAGCGATCGAAATTTAATAAATTCTCAGTTACTTGCTGCCACTTGCGTTAAACCAACCTGTTCCAGCAACTTATTCAAAGCATCTAAAGCTTGATTTTCGCCTGGATTAGCAGTATAAACCCTGTAAAGGGTGGCTATGGCATCTTGCCAAATACCAGAGCGAGCATATATCAAAGCGCGATCGCGATCGGAAGTAGCAGCAGCAAGCTTTTGATTTAATTCAGGTGAGGCGGAAACTCTTTCTATCCAAGCACGGGCATAAATATTTTCCGAAGGACGCTTTTGGCTGCAAACTAAAGCAACTGTCCATCGATACTGCTTACTTACCGCCAGTTCTGAAACGTTTGCCGGCAGCTCCACCTTAACTATGCCAGCTTTATCAACTTTGAGCTGTTGTTGGAAAATCGGTTGAGTCATTCCTGGCTCTACCAAACTAAACTCCATTGGTACATTGGTCGGATTTGATATATACCAAAAGAATGTGGGGCGACCTGAGACTGTCTGTGCAATATGGTCGCTCGGCGTTAATAATTTTAAAGATACTGGTATAGAATTTGTGCATCCTCGCGATCCACTACCTTCTGTTCTTTGGAGTCGCTCTCTACCGCTGGGAGGAACGTACTGTTTGACCTCGGCTGCATTAGCTATCAATTCATTGCCACTTGCCTGGGGTAAAGAAGAGTTAAATGTGGTAGGAGCGCTTAGTAGCGCTAATGCGCCCAATAAAGTACGTGAGCTGACTCGGACGATCCTAGCAAGGGGATTTAGTTTCAACATAAGCGGATTTAGTTTCACCATAAAAAGATTACCCTTTCACTTATAAAAGAAAGCCTGTTTGGTCACTTGGTTAGGTTAAAGCTAACCTTCTGTCACCATATAGTAAAACTCAAAAGTGAAGAACTTGTGAAGAAATCCACTGTTTAAAAGCCCTCTTTTCCTTGCTTAGCGTTTTCCTGTACATTCTGTGATAAGTAAACCTAATTGATTTTACCATAATTCCTGACCTATGCTTAATTCCCAGCCTAAAAAATCCGTTTTCCGGACTAATTACGCCAGACTTTAAACAAGGCCAACGGAACTGGGACAAAAAAGCCTTTTTACTCTCACCAAATTAATTAATCGCAGCAACTGCGGCTGTGTACATAAGCAGCTTCAGAAATTACAGGAATTTCTGCATAAACTCCCCTCAAAGCTTGGACAATAGAATATAAACAGCTAGCCACTATTCCGATGAATATGGCATCTAAAACTATCTCCAATATAAATGCAGATGAGCTGCTACCTTGCGGAATTCCGGATACTAGCAAACTGTACATACTCGGTAGGTACAATAGATTCAAAAGCTCCATAATTGTCAAAAATAGTTGCACTACGATACTCAGCATCAAAGCCTGCATGATGTTGAAGCGAATAAAATGGTTAATTTTTCCATTTCTCACCAGGAAAAAGTACAAAGCCAAAAATACCATGAAACTAAAATACGGGATCTGACTTCCTAAAAAGGCATACACATACATAACCGGAAATAGAGGTACATAAAACAGTCCTATTATGGGAAACTTTGCCATTAAGAATATTCCCAATACAAACACTTCAATTAGAGGTAGAATGTAGACTACACAAGACCAAAGGCGATCTGGGATGGAAGTGCGTCCGCGCCAAGTCATCGGTTATTCTCCTATCAAAATTAAATTGGTACTTTTTGATTAGGTGAGAAAAGGCCATAAAATAGCCTAGAGCTTGGAACGATCTTAGTTCCAAAACACTCTCGACGTCTACAGATTAAAAAAATTAAATTCCAGACACCGAGATTATTCAATGTTGGTAACTCGGAAGCCCATTTGGCACTCGTACTGCTCTGGTTGATTTTCGGCGAGTTTGCGGATTGCATGACCGCAGCGGAGTTGACCGCCCCTCCAGCGGGGTTGACCGCTGCGATCGGCCAGCAAACAGTTTTGACAAACGATTTGGGAGGGAACGATCCCATCCTCCATTACCATGACAAGCATTTCACACCTCCCTCATAGGGTCGATGCCACTGAATTCATTGTATGCCAGGGTTCTTGGGCGATAGTGTAAAATCATCGAAATTCCTGGGTCTCTTCACCCCGCCGTTGAACGGCGGCTTTGCTTTTTGTGTGATAATAGTTACAGCTAACTTAAGATACAGACCTAATTTGCCGTGGGTTGAAACCCCCTAACACCGGATTCGTAAAGAGTTAGTTTCAACTTCGCCCTGTATCAGGCGTTTTTTGAAAGTCATTGCGTGGAAATTGAATGGACTTCTGAAGCATTGCCAAAGTCCTCTGAGGCTGAAAGCGAGGTCTGTACAAAACTGCCAGCGGTAAACCGATCAATGCTGACATCAATGGCAGCTTGAATATCATCCGAAAAGTATTCCCCAATGCTTTTACAGCAGAGGGGATAGTGAGTGCAGCCGTTGCACCCTTGAAGGTGAGAGCCTTCATAAAGAGTCGAAAATTGAGACAGGTAACTTTGTCCAATTTAGCTTAAACGGTTATGATGATGGACGCGGCACGCTTGACAAGAGCGACTGCACAAGCGTGGGTGGGATAGATCGACCGCGCATTACGATTTCTTCTTTTGCTTTCCTAGAGATTTGCTTTGTGACTAACACTAACTTAGAATTTTTGCACCAGACCGATCCGACGATCGCAGAATTCATCCAGCAGGAACTACAGCGTCAACGCGACCATCTGGAACTGATTGCCAGCGAGAACTTTACCTCGCCAGCTGTTTTAGCAGCACAGGGTTCTGTTTTAACTAATAAGTACGCAGAAGGGTTACCCGCTAAGCGCTATTATGGCGGCTGCGAGTTTATCGATAAAGTCGAACAACTGGCGATAGACCGCGTAAAACAACTGTTCGGCGCAGCCCATACCAACGTACAACCCCATTCAGGCGCTCAGGCTAATTTTGCCGTTTTCCTGTCCTTGTTGCAACCAGGGGACACGATTATGGGAATGGATTTGTCCCACGGCGGACACCTGACCCACGGTTCGCCAGTCAACGTTTCCGGGAAATGGTTCAAAGTTTGTCACTACGGCGTCAGTCAAGAAACAGAACAACTAGACTACGATCGGATTCGGGATCTGGCAAAACAACATCGTCCCAAATTGATTGTTTGCGGTTACTCAGCATATCCCCGCATCATTGAATTTGACAAATTCCGCAGCATCGCAGACGAAGTAGGTGCTTACCTGCTAGCCGACATTGCCCACATTGCCGGATTAGTGGCTACCGGTCATCACCCCAATCCCCTCCCCTACTGTCACGTCGTCACCACCACCACTCACAAAACTCTGCGCGGCCCTAGAGGTGGTTTAATTATGACCAACGATCCAGAATTGGGCAAACAACTGGATAAAGCCGTTTTTCCAGGCACTCAAGGTGGGCCGTTGGAACACGTCATCGCTGCGAAGGCAGTTGCGTTTGGAGAAGCCCTCAAACCAGAATTTAAAACTTATTCGGCGCAAGTCATCGAAAACGCCCGCGCTTTGGCGAACCAACTCAAAGAACGCGGCTTTAAAATTGTGTCTGGGGGCACGGATAACCACCTCATGCTAGTTGACCTGCGTTGCATCGGTATGACCGGCAAACGGGCAGACCAACTCATGGGAGAAGTAAACATCACCACAAACAAAAATACAGTTCCCTTCGATACCGAGTCGCCCTTCGTTACCAGCGGCTTGCGATTGGGTTCTCCAGCCATGACCACACGGGGCTTGGGAACGCCAGAGTTTATCGAAATTGGCGATATCATAGCCGATCGACTTCTCAATCCGGAAGACGGCACAGTTGCCCAGGAATGTCGCCGTCGAGTGGCTTCTCTATGCGATCGCTTTCCTCTGTACCCGCACCTCAGCATACCAGTACCCGCACTGGCGTAGCAGCTATGAAAATATTCGATCGCTTCCCTTACGGATTGAGAGCGGGAACAGTGAAGGTCTGAAATGTAGTAGACTCTGCCTGACGCATTTTTGTCGCACTTCCTACTGATTTCAGATGCCTTACCCCTACCATCTGATTGCCTTTGCAGTCTCTGCCCTAGTTGTCCTCTGGAGTACGCCAGCTGTCAACAAATTTGGCCTCAAAAGCGGACTGTTTGACGTACCGGACAAACGAAAAGTTCACCAGCGCCCGATGGTGCGCTTGGGAGGCGTATCCATTTTCGCCGGAACTCTGATCGCACTTTTAGTCGTGTGGTGGTCTGGCGGCTTTGTAGATGCCCGTGGCCAGATTCTCCCCCCAAATCAGGAGTACGAAATTTGGGGTGTCACAATTGGAGGTCTGGCCTTTTTCTTGATTGGCTTAGCGGATGACTTGTTTGGCTTGTCACCTTTCACCCGGCTGTTGATCGAGGTAATCGTCGCCAGCGCATCTTGGAAAGCTGGTGTGCAAATTAATTTTCTCTCCATGCCTTTTCAGGACGCACTGCCATTGCCAGATTGGATCGGTCTGCCGATCACGGTACTTTGGTTAGTAGGTATGGTCAACGCCACTAACTGGATCGATGGTTTGGATGGTTTAGCCGCCGGTGTGTCAGGTATTGCCGCCTTCGTGATGCTGATTGTCAGCTTGTTTATGGGTCAACCAGCCGCAGCCTTAATTGTGGCAGCCTTGGCAGGTGCGCTGCTAGGTTTTCTCCGCTATAACTTCAACCCAGCCCAAATCTTTATGGGGGATGGCGGTGCTTACTTCGTGGGCTTTACCTTGGCTGGCGTTGGTGTGATCGGTTTGGTAAAAACTACAGCTTTCACTTCTTTCGCTCTGCCTTATGTGATTTTAGCAGTACCGATTTTGGATATGTCGGCTGTGATCCTCGATCGTCTGCGTCACGGTAAATCTCCGTTTATTGCCGATAAAAGACATCTGCATCACCGACTCCTCAAGGCTGGTTTATCACACCGCTTGACGGTATTGTTTATCTATTCCTTAACTCTGTGGGCGGGCAGTTGGGCATTGGCTTTTGCTGGCGTACCTCATGGGCTACTCTATGCTTTAGCTGGAACCTTGCTGCTGGGTTTTACCAGTTGGAAGGTATGGCAATACATTGCTAGGAGGAAGAATGAAAATTTTTCCCCTCCCAGTCCCTAGTCCCCAGTCGAAGTACACCTAAAATGACCGCAGAAATTATTTGTGTCGGAACTGAGTTACTGCTGGGTGATATTCTCAATACCAATGCCCAGTTTTTAGCCCAGCAATTAGCTCAATTCGGAATTCCTCACTATTACCAAACGGTTGTGGGAGATAACCCCGCACGCCTCCAACAAGTGCTGGCTATTGCGTGCGATCGATCTGAGATCCTCATTTTTACTGGCGGTCTTGGCCCCACTCCTGACGATCTTACGACGGAAACTATTGCGGACTTTTTTGGCGTCCCTCTAGAAGAACGGCCAGAAATTCTCGCAGATATCGCCGACAAATATAATCGGCGCGGACGCGAAATGACTCCCAGCAACCGCAAACAAGCCCTTATTCCTCAAGGCGCAGAAATTCTACCGAATCAGTGGGGAACAGCGCCCGGTATAATCTGGCAACCCCGCCCCAACCTTACTATCCTCACGTTTCCAGGTGTGCCGTTTGAAATGCAGCGGATGTGGCAAGCAACTGCTGTCCCTTACCTGAAAAGTCAAGGTTGGGGTAAAGAAATTATTGCAAGCCGGATGTTAAAATTTTGGGGCATTGCCGAAGCGGCATTGGCGGAAAAAGTTGCTCCTTTTTTGAATCTCTCAAATCCAACTGTTGCTCCTTATGCGAGTATGGGTGAGGTGAAATTGCGAGTTTCTGCTAAAGCTGCGTCTGCTGAGTTGGCTGACGAAATGATATCGCCAGTAGCAGCACAACTGCAACAAATTGCCGGTCTGGATTATTACGGCGCAGATGACGACTCTCTGGCTTCGGTAGTGGGAAAACTCCTCCAAGCAGCCAATGAAACTCTCTCCGTTGCAGAATCCTGCACTGGCGGCGGTTTGGGTAGTGCGATCGCTTCTGTCCCCGGAAGTTCTATTTATTTCCAAGGAGGGATAATTTCTTATGATAATCAGGTCAAGATTTCCTTGTTGGGAGTGAATCCGGATGACTTAGCTCAATATGGGGCTGTGAGCGAGACGGTGGCCAAGCAAATGGCAGCAGGTGTGCGATCGCTCCTCTCTACAACTTGGGGACTCAGTATTACGGGAATAGCCGGTCCGGGCGGCGGTACGGAAACTAAGCCTGTAGGTTTGGTCTACATCGGGTTGGCCGGGCCAAACGGCTTGGTGGAAAGTTGCGAGCATCGCTTTAATCCACTGCAAGACCGCTCTTTAATTCGCCACTTCAGCACTTGTAGCGCTCTCGATCGCTTGCGTCGCTATTTGTTGTCCTAAACTATTGAAAATTTATTAACAATCCTTAACCTTGTAGGATTTATTGGTTATCATAAAGTAAAGAACTCAATAACCAGTGCAACCATGCTGGAAAATTTTTGTATATTTAGATACAAAAATATTGGTTGAGTTCTCAAAACCTCAGACTTAATACTGGGTGTTTCGCTCTAGAGCGGAAGACTCAGGCAGTATTGAAGGAGCTGTCTTTTCAATGGACCTTATCGAAGATATACTGGAAACGCTGAAGGAATGGGCACGTAAAATTCTCGAAGTGCTGCTCGGCCCAGAGGTTCAACCGGAACCAGAACCGATTCCCATTCCTGTAAACGAACCAGGGCGTCGCCGCTAGTCCGTCTGAATTAAGTTAAACAATTGCAAAAACTAAATTGCAAAAACTAAGTATTCTGGTACTGCATGGCCCGAATTTAAACTTGCTGGGACAACGAGAACCAGGAGTTTACGGTAGTGTAACTTTAGATGAAATCAATCGCCTGCTAGAAAAAGAAGGGCAGGTGTTAACCGCTGAGGTAACAGCGCTACAGTCGAATCACGAAGGCATCTTAGTAGATGCAATTCACGGTGCTTTGGGGCGTCATCAAGGCATTCTGATTAATGCAGGTGCCTATACCCACACCAGTGTAGCGATTCGGGATGCGATCGCAGGCGTTGCGCTACCCACTGTAGAGGTTCATCTGAGTAACATCTATAAGCGGGAAGAATTTCGGCATCATTCCTGGATTGCGTCTGTTGCGATTGGGCAAATCAGCGGTTTTGGCGCGGAAAGTTACCGTTTGGGGTTACAAGCTCTGGTTAACGAGATCCGGAAATCTCAAACATCAGCTTAGGTGTGATTTCTTCGGCAAAACTTCGCTAGGCTGTAATCTGGAGCGGAAAAGTCACTGTAAAAGTAGACCCGACACCTTTTTGAGAATCAAGGTGAATTTCACCCTGGAGCAGTTTGACTAATCGGGCCACAATTGCCAGTCCCAAACCTGTGCTTTCTTTATCCCGACGAGCATCTTTTCCAAAAGCTTGGGAATAAGGTTCAAAAATGCGTTCTCTATCGTGAGGCGCTATCCCAATTCCCGTGTCGGTAATACGAATCGACCACTTTTGGTCTGCTTGTGCGAGACATTCTATTATAACACAACCTCTATCTGTATAGCGAACGGCATTACTGAGCAGATTGATTAAAATCCCTTGTAGCCGCAGAGGGTCTACGATCGCTTCGACGGGAGCGCGATCGCAATTAACTTGCAGATCCAAATTCTTTGCTTGTGCTAGGGGTTTAATCATTTCGGTAACTTCGTCAATAATGAGACTTACCTGTGTGGGAACTAGATTGAGTTTGATTTGACCGGATTCATAGCGAGCAAGTTCCAGCGCATCGTTTACTATGTGGAGCAAGTGTCGTCCACCATCTAGCACTCGCTCGATGTTGCGGATGTTAGGAAGGGAATCTTCCGATTTAACGGCTTTTCGTTGCTGGCGCAAAAACGTATCGGAGAAGCCAATAATAGCCGTAAGCGGTGTTTTAAACTCGTGGGCCATATATGCAAGGCTGTCCTGACTGGCGCGAACTAACCGCTTGAGTTCCTGATTGGTGAGGCTTAATTGCGCTTGAATGCGATCGATCTCCTCCAATCGCCCTTCCACATAACTTTTGAAACACTGGGATATCGCTTCGTCTATCACTCCATTAATCAAGTCAAGCGCTCGTGTAATTTCTTGGGGAGGACATTGAAGTAGCTCCGGTTCTATTTCCGAAAAAATCACTCGCCGCAGTATACTGTATTCCCAGGTAATTTCTGCTGGATCGAATCCTTCCTTGGCGCGATGGGTGCCATGCTCTACACTCGCATCTATAATAGTTGTCCTATTCTCTGCTTGAGAGTGAGACAGCGCTTTGACTAACTGATCGAGCAAGATTGTCAAAGAATTGCTCAACGCCGTATCCGATAGATTCTTTGCACTTTCTACGTGCTTGTCTTTGCGGACAGCATCCATCCACTTTTCTACAATCTGGTCAATTTTGGCAGCGAGTATTTGGCTGGGATCGAACATAGTTAATACAGCTATCGGCGATGGGTGATGGAGAAATGGCGAAGATACAAGCACAACAGACAAGCAAAACGATCGCCAATTACCGATCGCATTACCGTCTTTTCAAGATCGTCGCCTACACTCATTCCCCATTTCCTACCGATCTCAGGCTAAACTGCTTAATAGTATTAGACTTCTAACAAAAGATAGGTATTTGGCAAAGATAAATTAAGTTACTATGACGAATCTCGGTGTCATTGCAGTTGCTCATAAAATAGATTGATGCAGTACTCTCTATTAAGCAGGTTTCGCGGTGCCTTGCTGGGCGCTGCTGTAGGAGAAATTTGGGGCGCTTACGGTAACTCGTGGCAGCTGGGTGTAAAGCAACCTTCTGGGCAGCTGTATAGCTGGGGTCGTTTAGTTGTGCGCGGTACTGAAGGCTTGATCCGACAAGGAAAGTTAGATTTAGCCGATTGGCGCGAGTCTCCTGAAGAAACGCTACCTTCCCCCACAGACACAGGAAAGCATCAGGATATCACCGCTTCATCTTACTTTCCACCAAAAAGCGTTTCTGGTTCCGGCATCGTTGCGACTGTGCCGGTAGCTTTATTTTTCCATGAAGATGAAGCCAAACTGCGACAAAATTTACATCAAGTGGCAGATGTGTGGCAAGATGATTCTGTGCTGAAAGATGGCACTTTAGCTGTCGGATATGCGATCGCGCTGGCACTGAAAGAAAAACTCGATCCCGCTACCCTCATTCCGCAAACGCTTGAGTATCTTGATGTCGAAACGCCACTGGTACAGCAGCTTAAACAAGTCCAAAGTTTATTAGATGAAGGCGCTGGATTAGAAATGACTTTGGCAACTTTGATGCCCCGTCATTCCGCACCACGTCCTAATGCCGCTATTGCCTTGGCTTTTTACTGTTTCTTGAGTACGCTGGAAGATCTCCGCCTTAGCGTTATTCGGGCTTCTCGCTGTCCGCAAGCGCAGATTACCGGTGCGATCGCAGGTGCTATTTCTGGAGCTTATAACAGCATAGCCGGTATACCTGTAGGATGGCGGCTGGCTTTGGGCGATCGTCACAGCTCTTCCGGATATGAAAATGACTCACCTTTAGCTACATTATGGGGGCTAAATTCCGAAGCGGAGCTGTTAAGACTGGCAGCTCGTCTTCTCGCAGCTTGGTCTGGCGTTTACGATGCAGATAAATTCCTTATTGATACGAGTATTGTGGCAGCCGTTGCCGCTCCCAAAGTTATCAAACCGCGATAAAATAGTTAAGGGATAGAAAAGTCAAAAGTCAAAAGTCAAAAAAATAATAATGACAACTGACAACTGACAACTAACAACTAACAACTGACCGCTGAAAGATGAGCGAACAACTTCAACTTCCACCCACTGGCGCTATTCAAACCCTGCGGGAAATGGTAACGGGAACGTGGTTTGAATATCCAATCCGTGTACAACCTCACCACACCGACTATTCAGGCAACGTTTGGCACGGTTCTTACATTGCTTGGATGGAAGAAGCACGGGTAGAATGTTTGCGATCGATTGGCATTGAATTTGCGGATTTGGTAGCTTTGGGTTGCGATCTACCTGTGGTAGAACTTACCGTGCGCTATCATCGCCCCCTGCGAATGGGAATGACTGCAAAAGTTAAGGCGCGAATGGCAGAAATCGACGGCGTGCGCCTCAATTGGGATAACCAAATTCAGTCCTTAGATGGAGAAGAACTATATTTATCGGCGCGGGTAACGTTGGTAGCAGTCGATCGCGAAAAAGGTAAGATTATGCGCCAATTGCCACCAGCAGTAAAAGATGCCTTAGTCAGACTTTCCACCAAATTGTAAATGCTTTAAGACACTCTCTTTACCTGAAATAAAGGGAGTATTTTTTATGTGCTTATTTGTCAGTTACTGCTTGCCAAAATGCTTGGGGAATATAAATAATCTGCTGCCAAAGCTGATTGGGGCCAATGCCAAAGAATAACTGCAAAATCAAAACTATTATAGCGATAGTAATAGCAGTTTTAATAGTTGCTTTCACTACTTTAAGCAACAAGGTAAACACTAAACCAGCTACAACTATAGCAGCAATCCAAATAATTAGATCTATTGGCATAATTTGATTTATCAATACATAAAAGCGTAGTACCCAGCCAGCTATTTTCCACTATAGCTGGTAATTGTCAGGGAAGGGGCTCTAACTGCTGCTAGTAAGAACGCGATCGTAAGCAGTATTGCGGTTACATTGACCTACCAGTCTCAAAAACCGGGTTTGACAGCACAAACACAAGATAGTCTTTTTTGTTACATAACTCTAGTTACCTCCTCAGCAACAGCTGAAATCACGACTGGATCATAAATATGTAAATTTGTCAATGGTTTAAAGTAAAGTTGTTTGAAGAAGAAACTATCCCTAATTGCATAAAAAAGTTTATATTTTAAGCAGTTCCGGAATTTACCAGCCGCACTGTGTCCCTAGACTCTAAACTTTACATCGAACATCCTCCCATAAAAGAACCCCCCTTTCTCACCATCTCTTTGACTCTAAAACTGGTAAGCATTACCCTTAATAAAATGGTTTGACAAATGCGAAAAACTTTCCTAATAGACATCTCCTCCAAAGGAATCTCAAAGGCAGGCAGGATGCCTACCCCACAAGAATTTTTGGAGATGTCTAATGAGCGCTATCCTTGCTAAGGAAAAGCTCACAGATAACGCACTGTTAGCTGTGAATTCGAGCAGACATAAATATGCGTATTTACCGGGATAAATATATATACATTATTTAAATAATGCTCAATTTATGAAAAGTATTATTGTTGCAATAGCCAGGATAAGATACTGCAAACTTATAAAATTTTGGAGCTACCTAAATGGCTTTTATCAGGTATAAAGTTGGTGGCAGTCTTCACAATGGCGATCCTACATATGTTGTCCGTTCTGCTGATTCACAATTATATGAAGCAATGAAAGCAGGTGAATTCTGTTATGTGTTTAACTCCCGTCAGATGGGGAAATCTTCTCTGCTTGTGAGAGCAAAATATCAATTAGAAAAAGAAGGTTGCCTCTGTACTAGCATTGACATGACTCGGATCGGTAGTGAGAATATTACGCCTTTGCAGTGGTATAAGGGAGTCGTGGGAGATCTGTGGTTGGGGTTCGGTTGCTTGGGTAAAATTAACTTAAAATTATGGTGGCAAGAAAAAGAAGAATACTCGCTTTTACAAAAGCTAGGCGAGTTTATTGCTGAATTATTGCTGAAGCAATTCCCCACACGAAGATTGTTTATATTTATAGATGAAATCGATAGTATTATCAGTTTAAATTTTCCAATAGATGATTTTTTTGCGCTAATTCGCTATTGTTATAATCAACGAGCAATCAATCCAGAATATAACCGCATAAGCTTTGCACTGTTTGGTGTAACAAGCCCTTCGGATTTAATAAAAGATAAAAATAGAACGCCTTTTAATATTGGCAAAGCAATCGATTTACACGGTTTTACATTAGCAGAAGCGCAACCGCTAGCGCAAGGACTAGAGGGAAAGGTAAGTAATCCTCAAAACATTCTCAAAGAGATACTAGCTTGGACAACAGGACAACCATTTCTAACCCAAAAATTATGTCAATTAGTGGTTTGGACAGTTCAAGATGCACTCAGCGATAACTTAACTCTTCCTCCGGGAACAGAGGCTTTTTGGGTAGAAAATTTGGTGCGAGAGCGCATCATTCACAAATGGGAATCCCAAGATGAGCCAGAACATTTGCGGACGATAAGAGATCGCCTTTTGAGAAACGAGCTTCGTGCGGGAAGATTGTTGGGGCTGTACCAGCATATATTACAAGGTACAGAAGTACAGACGGATGACTCGCAAGAACAAGTGGATTTGTTGCTATCTGGTTTGGTAGTCAAAGACCAGGGAAAACTGAAGATTAGAAACCGGATTTATCAAGAAGTTTTTAATTTAGAATGGGTAGAAAAACAACTAAGTTCGCTGCGCCCTTACTCGCAGGTATTTGATGCTTGGATAGCTTCCAATCGAACAGATGAATCGCGGTTGTTGCGCGGACAAGCCTTAACAGATGCCCAATCGTGGTCGCGAGGCAAAAGTTTGAGCGACTTAGATTATCAGTTTTTAGCTGTGTCTCAAGAACTCGACAGGCGAGAGGTTGAGATCCGATTGGAGGCAGAACGAGCGGAAGAAGTAGAAGCGCGACTGGCAGAGGAACAAAAGAGACTGGCACAACAAAAAGAAAGTGCCCTGCTAGGAAAATTATTTATTGCCGTACTGAGTATTGCATTAGCGATCGCCATTGGATTGGGAGCGGCAGTTTTCTGGCAATACCGCAAAGCCGTCGTGAGCGAATGGCACGCCAGAATTAGTGAAGTTCAGGCACTCGCTTCATCATCTCAAGGATTGTTTGCCTCCCATCAAACATTAGATGGGCTGGTAGATGCCATCAAAGCAAAACAACGATTGCAAGGGAGAACATTAACAACAAGCTCATGGGGCAGTAATGTTTTCAAGCTTTCTACAACCCAGAATACAGATATAGAAACCGAGACTCAAGTTGAAAATGCACTGCAACAGACAGTTTATGGAGCTTTGGAATTCAACCGCCTGTCAGGACATACGGGCGCTATTTTGAGCGTTGCCTTCAGTCCGGATGGAAAGACTCTAGCAACTGCCAGCAACGACAAAACTGTCAAACTCTGGAAGCGAGACGGTAGCATCATCAGAACTATAAAATACGATTCGGTAGCCTACGGAGTGCAGTTTAGCCCAGACGGTCACCAGATTGCGGTTGCCTATGTAAATGGAATCGTGAATCTGTGGAATCTGGACGGCACTTTAGCAGGGAGCCTCTTAGGACATCGTGCGGCTGTTTGGCACGTTGCCTTCAGCCCCGACGGTGAGGTTCTAGCTTCTGCCAGCGCAGACAAAACCGTTAAACTTTGGAAACGGGATGGCACTTTGTTGAAAACATTGCTGGGACATCGCGGTAGCGTCTGGAATGTTGCCTTCAGTCCGGACGGTAAGACAATCGCTTCTAGCAGTGTAGATGCCACCGTCAAACTGTGGAAAACGGACGGTACTTTTGTGAAAAGTCTGGAAGGTCATCAGGCATCTGTTTGGGATGTTACCTTTAGCCCTGACGGAAAGCTGATCGCCTCTGGAAGCGCTGATAATACCATTAAGCTTTGGAAACGAGACGGTAAATTATTGCGAACGCTCAAAGGACACCAAGCGGAAGTGCATGGAGTGGCGTTCAGTCCAGACGGTCAGATCCTTGCCTCGGCAAGCTCAGATAAAACGGTCAAACTTTGGAAGTTGGATGGCATTTTTTCTGGCTTTTACAACGGTAATATTTTTAAACTTTCTGAGCCGACTTCTGAGCCGATAATGTTTAAAACTGTTCCAGAAGGCAAAAGAAAGCTACCAATATTTCAGGCTCCTCCGGAAGTTACTTTAAAAGAGCCAACTTTATTGAGAACGCTTAGGGAACACAGCGCTACTGTATGGGATGTTACCTTTAGCCCAGACGGTGAGACGATCGCTTCGGCAAGTTCCGATACCACTGTTAAACTCTGGAAACCGTTTGCGACGCTGCTAAAAACCCTTAACGGTCATACGGCGTCGATTTCGAGTATCGCTTTCAGTCCTGACGGTGAGCCGATCGCTTCTGCGGGTGCAGACCAAACAATCAAACTTTGGCGATCGGATGGTACTTTGCTTAAAACCATCCAAGCACACACTACTGGTGGAATCAATGGCATCGCCTTCAGCCTTGACGGTCAGATACTGGCATCGGCAGGTGACGACAATACGGTGAAACTTTGGCGTTTAGATGGCACTGCCAGCAAAACTCTTCAAGGGCATAGTGCGATGGTGCTTGATGTTGCCTTCGGCAGGCTAAATGTGACCTCTACCGATCGCTTCGAGCCCGGATTTTCGCCTGCCCACAAGTCAGAATTTATACAGCTTTTGGCATCGGGAGGTGATGATGGGGCTGTTAACCTATGGAGGGTTGACGGTATGAACCTTTTTGAAACCAAACCCTACAAACACCTCAAGGCTCACGGTTCTAGAGTTTGGAGTGTTGCTTTCAGCCCTGACGGTCAATACATTGCCGCCAGCGCAGATAATTTAATTGATTTATGGAAGCCTGACGGCACTTGGCTTGGGAGCCTTCAGGGACATAAAAATGCTGTTTGGGCAATTGCGATCGGCCCAGATAGTCAAACTATTGCCTCCGCAAGTGTGGACGGGACAATTCAACTTTGGAGAAAAGATATTACGGGTGAGTTTGAAACTAAGCCCTACAAAATACTGACTGGCCCTAATATGAGCGGTTTTACTGCCATTAGTTTCAGTCCTGACGGTCAGACGATCGCTGCTGCCAGTTCCGACAATACCGTCAAACTGTGGAAGTTAGACGGCACTTTGCTCAAAACTCTCAGCGGACATACCGCCAGTCTTTTTGCGATTTCTTTCAGCCCAGATGGTAAGGCGATCGCTTCTGGGGGTGATGACCAAATGGTGATTCTGTGGGACTTAAACCGCATTCTCAAGCTCGATCCGCTAGAGTATGGCTGCAAGTGGGTGCGAGATTATCTGCGAACTAATCAAGAAGTACATCACAGCGAGCGCCATTTGTGCGATCGTATTGGCAGGCGCTCATGAGCAATCTGGCTCAACTACTGCTGATGCTGTGCGATCGTCTCCTGTATTTGTTGATAAAAAGCCATATTTCTACGTTTGAAACAGATTATCGCTGCTGTTTGGAAATCTGCGATCGCTCCGAAAATATCTCCTTGTCCTAATTTGGCTACAGCTTGGTTAAACAATTCTTCTGCATTCATTTTGACTAACCTTAAAAATTAATTGTATAATTCAAAAACTCCTTGTTTAATTTCCGCTTACATCCTTGGAATGGATAGTATTTATACTTCCATATTATCGGATTGAATCAGATGTTGCCATCCTGGGTTATATCCTTTGAATATTTTTGATATTTCTCCATTGCATCTTGGTATCGCGGCATATTACCTTCTTGTTGATAAATTAATGCTGCCGTCTGCAAATCTTCGATCGCACCTTGCTTATTGCCAATATAAATGCGGAGATTTCCCCGTTTGTAACGGGCGTCACCATCTTTTGGATTGAGTTGAACTGCTCGATCGCAATCTGCTATCGCCGTTTGTATTTCTCCTATTTTAAAGCGGGCGACACAGCGGTTGGTATAAGCTAGATAATTACTAGATTGGCGTCGAATTACTTCGTTGAAATCGGCGATCGCACCTTGGTAATCTCTTTTTTCCAACCTTTCCAATCCTCGGTTATAGAAATGTTCTCCCATTTTTTGATTAATGAGGATTTTCGGCTCTTGGGCAGAGCAAGCCCCTATTAATCCGCCAATGGCAGCAGAAATTACTGAGGTAGCGATCGCCTTTTCGATATAATTCATTTTATCAAACTGAAATCACAGGCTTTTCCAACATTTTACTGGCTGACAGAACTTCTTGACGCGCCCACTTATCTGCTGCCAAAATATCATCTAAAGATGGATTTCGTTGATTGTCCGATTGATGGCGATCGCAAGCCCGCTCAATCACTTTCGGAATATCTAAAAAGCCGATTTTCTCTTCTAAAAATAGCGCTACTGCCTGTTCGTTTGCCGCATTCAATACCGCAGGCATTGAACCACCCGCACGACCGGCAGCATAAGCTAACTGCATACAAGGATATTTTTGATGATCCGGTTCTCGGAAAGTTAAACTACCAGCTTTCACCAAATCCAAGCGTTCCCAATCAGTGTAAATTCGTGACGGCCAAGACATAGCATAAAGCAGCGGCAAGCGCATATCCGGCCAACCCAACTGAGCCAAAACAGAAGTATCTTGCAATTCTATCAAAGAGTGAATAATGCTTTGGGGATGAATCACAATTTCGATATCGTCGTAATCCAAACCGAAAAGAAAATGCGCCTCAATTACTTCCAATCCCTTATTCATCAATGTAGCAGAATCGACAGTAATTTTGCGACCCATCGACCAATTGGGATGCTTCAGCGCATCTGCAACTTTAACTTCTGGCAACTTTTCCACAGGCCAATCTCGGAAAGCACCGCCAGACGCCGTAAGCAGAATGCGCCGCAAACCTCCTGGTGGAACGCCTTGCAGACACTGAAAAATCGCTGAATGTTCGGAATCTGCTGGTAATAGCTTGACGCCGTGTTTCTCTACCAAAGGTATCACGACCGGCCCCCCAGCAATTAAGGTTTCCTTATTTGCCAAAGCGATATCTTTGCCAGCTGCGATGGCGGCGATAGTAGGTAGCAATCCCGCACAACCAACAATACCAGTTACCACAGATTCTGCATCGCCGTAGCGTGCCACTTCGATCGCACCCGCTTCGCCACCCAGTAAAATCGGTTGGGGGTCGAGGTCAGCAACCGCCTCTTTCAGTTCTGGCAGCTTATCTTCAGCGCAAATAGCGGCAATTTCCGGTTTAAATTGGCGAATTTGCTCAGCTAGCATCTTCACATTGCTTCCTGCTGCCAATCCCACAATCCTAAACTGGTCGGGGTACTGAGCGACGATATCCAGAGTCTGAGTACCTATTGAGCCGGTGGAACCAAGAAGTGTTATCGCTTTCACAATTGTTTAAGAATTAAGGGCAATTTTACTATACGCCTGCTAGGGATTAGGGGCTAGGGGTTAGGGGTTAGGGAAGGAGAGAAGAGGGGGGAGCGGGGGAGCGGGGGAGTGGGAGAATTAAAAGTTAAAAGTCAAAAGGAAAAAAGGGAGTTGGGAATGGTGGGCTAATCGTTAATTTAGCAGGGGAGAGCCGACCTGTAAAACTTTTACCATTTCTCCAGGGCGGATAAATTTTACATCGACTGGCAGAACGGCTAAACTATTAGTTTGGGCTAAATTAATCAAATTACCAGAACTGTGACTTCCTCCGGCTAAATCAAATTCGTACAGGCCATCTACTAATTGCAATTTACCCCAAAGATAACTTTCCCGCTTACCATCCGATCGCAACTCTTGCTGCGATCGCGCCTGCACAAAATTTGGGCCCCAAGATTGGGAAAGTCCGGCCAGTTTTTTCAGCGCAGGTTGCACGAACCGCCAGAAAGTCACCAAAGATGATACTGGATTTCCTGGCAAACCGAAATATAGGGTATGGGGGATAGGGGATGGGGGAGAGGAAGAAATTTCCCCGGACTGGGAGAACGTCGCGAAAGTCAGCGGTTTACCCGGTTTGATCGCAATGGCGCGAATGTGTATTTCGGCACTAAGGGAAGCCAAGATTTCATCGACGTAATCGTAATCGCCAACTGAGACACCGCCGGAAGAAATTACCATATCAGCAGAGGCGATAGCTTTGGCGATCGTACTTTTGAGCGCCTCCGGTTCGTCGGGAACAATACCGAGCATTTCCGGTATTCCGCCGCTTTGCGCTACCAACACCGCCAAAGCGTATTGATTCGAGTCTACCAGCTTACCGGGTTGCAAAGCTCGGTCTGGGGTTACCAATTCGTCGCCAGTGGAGATAATTGCCACGCGAGGGCGACGATAAACGGAAAGTTGGGTACACTGGGCAGATGCCAGCACAGCAATTTCCGTAGCACCGAGAGCAATTCCCGCTGGTAATAGCGGTTCGCCAGCTTTGTAGAAAGCACCCTGATGGCGGACAAATGCTTGCGGTTCTGGTGCTGAGTAGATGAAAATGCGATCGCCTTCTCGCTTCGTTACTTCCTGCATGACCACCGTATCCGCACCGGCTGGCATCATCGCACCAGTCAATATCCTCGCAGCTTGTCCCGGTTGAATAGTATGCTGGGGTTGATATCCGGCGGGAATTTCGGCCACAATTGCCAAAATCGCTGGTTTTTCGGCACTACAGCCTTGCACATCAGCATAACGCACCGCATACCCATCCATCGCCGAGTTATCCCAGTGGGGAAAATCTAGTTGACTTGTGACTGGTGTCGCTAAAATCCTCCCCATTGCTCCCAACAAGTCTACAACTTCTGTATCCCGCGCTGTATCTAGCGGTTGCACCTTTTCTAAAATAATTGCTTCTGCTTGTTCAACCGAAAACATTGCCATCCACCCACCCTCAAAACTTCTTCTTATACTAAAAAACTTCTCCCCCTCTTCCCTCTTCCCCTAGTCCCTAACCCCTAGCCCCTAGCCCCTAGCCCCTAGCCCCTAGCCCTAAAAACTTCACAGATCGGTTGCTGAAGCTACCCATTTTATGAAATGATAGATATTTGTGTTTAATTCTGCCCTGACGTTGCAGCTAGTAAACTTATGGCTAAAGGTGTTCGTATCATAGTGACACTGGAATGTACCGAGTGTCGCTCTAATTCAGTGAAGCGATCGAATGGCGTGTCTCGTTACACTACCCAAAAGAACCGCCGCAACACGACGGCAAGGCTGGAACTGAAGAAATTCTGCACTCACTGTAACAAACACACAGTTCACAAGGAAATCAAGTAGATGGGAATTGGGACTGTTGAGTGGGGACTGGAAAAAAGCCTTGTATCCAGAACCCTTCATTTAGAATCCTACATTCCAATGCGCCATTACCTTTTTACCAATTACCTTTCACCAAATACCAATTGTCTATGACCTACTACCGTCGTCGCCTCTCTCCCATAAAACCAAGCGAACCGATCGACTATAAGGATGTCGATTTATTACGTAAATTTGTGACCGAGCGGGGTAAAATTTTGCCGCGCCGCATCACAGGTTTGACCGCCAAGCAACAAAGAGACTTGACAATAGCGATTAAGCGTGCTCGCATACTGGCACTGTTGCCCTTTATTAACCAAGAAGGTTAAGCAGATTTTGGATTTTGGATGCAAGGATTTTAGATTTAGGACTACAAAGAAACCCGGTTGCTATGAAAAATCGTGGTTTGGGAAACTGGAAATCCAGTAAAAACCGGGTTTCTGACTCGCAAGAGCCTAAATCCTGAGATTATTAGGCTACAGCTAAGTTCCAAAGTATTTGCCACTAATACAGCTATCCCCACATCCAAAATCTAAAATCTAAAAATCTAAAATTACAAGACTGCACGGGGATAACGACAAATTGTGGAAAAAGGAAGGCTGATAGAAGTTCGGCTGCACGGAGAGCGGCGGTTGACAGTTGCAGAACGCCCGGAAGGCAAAACAAAGTGGGTCGTGCAAGATGAGCGCGGTCAATCATATACCGTCAATCCCCAGCAAATCAGTTATGAAGTGACTGGTCAAAGTTACCAGCCAAAGGATATTCCTAAATTCCGGCAAGAGGTAGAGCTGTATCTCGACCCTTCCAGTTTGGAAATAGCCTGGGAAATATTGGTCGAAGATGGTACGAGCGTCAGCGTAGGCGAAATGGCGATGCTACTGTTTTCCGAGCAAAGTGCGTCTGTGTGTTACGCAGCTTACTACCTGCTGTCGGAAGACAAACTATATTTCAAACAAAAGGGAGACCGCTACGAACCTCGCTCTCGCAATCTTGTTGAGGAACTGAAACATCAGTTGCAAGTAGCGGGACAGCGCAAACGAGAATCGGAAGAATTTTTGGTTCGCGTGCAGCAAGCTCTTTCTGGTGAACCGGTAGAATGGCAGAGTAGCGATCGCACTCGTTTGGAGGCATTAGAAAAGTTTGCCTCTCTGGGAGAAGAAGCTTCCGGACGTTCTGTAGCCCAAGAAACGCTGGTAGCTTTGGAACGAACCAACACTCCCCAAGCGGCTTTCGATCTCCTGGTGCAGATGGGTTTGTGGAGTACGCACGAAAACCTGTTTCTGCGGCGCAGCCAGATCCCTGTTAACTTTGCAACTAAGGTGCTAGAAGTGGCTCAGCAGCGTATCGAGTTTCCCCCTCCCGATGCGGACACAAATCGTCTGGATTTAACTCATCTGAAAGTTTACACGGTAGATGATGAAAGTACCCGCGAAATAGATGATGGTTTGAGCTGTGAAACAATGGCTGATGGGCGGAAAAAACTTTGGGTTCACATCGCCGACCCCACTCGCTGGGTGATGCCGGGGGATGAATTAGATCTGGAAGCCCGCCGTCGCAGTACGACCCTTTATTTGCCGACCGGGATGATTCCCATGTTCCCTCCAGATTTGGCGACCGGCCCGATGAGTTTAGTGCAGGGCAAAATTTGTACAGCCCTCAGTTTTGGTATTGTACTCGATGAAGATGGAGCCGTGCAAGAGTACAGCATCCATGCCAGCATTATCAAGCCAACCTATCGCCTCACATACGAAGATGTGGATGAGATGCTGGAATTGGCTGTCCCCGCCGAACCGGAATTAGCTGCGATCGCATCTTTAGCGCAACGGCGGGAAAAATGGCGGCGTTCTCAAGGAGCGATCGGCATTCATCTGCCAGAAGGATTGATTAAGGTTGAAGATGACGAGATTTATATCCACGTTTTAGAAGATTCGGCTTCTCGCCAAATGGTAGCAGAAATGATGATCGTTGCCGGTGAAGTCGCCGCTCGCTACGGTCAAGCTCACCAAATTCCTTTGCCGTTTCGCAGTCAGCCTCAACCAGAATTACCCTCAGAAGAGGAATTGCTCCAATTGCCCGCCGGGTGGGTTCGCGCCGCCGCCATGCGTCGATGTATGCCGCGCAGCGAAATGAGTATCATTCCCGCTCGTCATGCCGGTCTGGGTTTGCAGATTTATACTCAGGTAACTTCTCCCATTCGTCGCTATACCGATTTGCTCACTCATTTCCAAATTAAGGCTCATCTAAGAGGAGAACAGCTGCCTTTTTCAGCTGAAGAAATGAAGGAAGTGATGATGAGCGTTACAGCTGTCAGCCAAGAAGCGAGTTTAGTAGAACGCCAAACCCATCGTTATTGGGCTTTGGAGTATCTGCGACGCAATTCCGATCGAGTATGGCAAGCACTGCTGTTGCGTTGGTTAAGGGAAGATGACAGGCTAGGTTTAATCCTGTTAGAGGATTTGGGATTGGAATTGCCGATGGTGTTTCGGCGTTCTGTGTACTTAGGCGATCGCATGGAAGTGCGCGTTACCCACGTCGATCCCCGCCAAGATGCGATCAAGTTCCAAGAAACAGTCGATCGGGCGGCGCAAACAGCAGTTAGTTAAAAACTAAACATTAAAAATTTAAAAATTAATCATCAGTCTACTACCGAACAGAATCGGAAAAGTAACTTTTCCGATTCTACATCCAGTCGGTGATACTGAGCTCGGAGCCAAGTTGCGATGATTCTTGAGAGGTAGTAATAAAAAACTCTACCTGAACAAAGCCTAGCTCTATCAAATCTCCATCGCGAAGGTTGCGACGCTCCAAAGTTGCTAAGGGGCGATTGTTTACTTTGCTACCATTTCTACTACCGATATCTGTAATGTGAAAATCCTGACCTCTTTCGTGCCCAAGTACAGCGTGCTGGCGCGAAACGCAGCGGTCTGGAATCGCGATCGAGCAGTTCGATCGCCTACCGATTAACCAACTAGAAGCACTGTCCACCACTCGAACCACTTGACCTTCTGTAATATTTGTCACTAGGAAAGTTGCGTGTTCCGTGCAGATCGCCTGGATGTAAAAAGGAGTGATTTCGCAGCGTTTCGGTGCGTTCAATATTGGCTCAATAATCGTTGTTACCTTATCGACATCGTGGTTGCAGTTAGCAAACAAAGAGCGTAAGAAGCAGGTGTTCTGCTCCAAAAACTTCAAAGCTCGATCGGTGGAGCTACCGGGTTTACTTAGGTTTTTCATACACCGTTTTCTGAACGATTCTGTGCAAAAACATCAAATTTGAAGATATATACTTCACAACCGTAACGAAAGCCCTAATCAGCTTGAGCTATGCGCGATCGTTCCAGTTAAAATTCATGTGCGAATAGTATTAATAGACATCTACTACATATCAAGAGCATTAACAACCACTTGATTACCTAACTTTACTAAAACTTCATATAAGTGGCTAAATTTAGCCACTTATATGAAGTTTTAGACAAAAAAATACTTAGTATTTACCCTATTGCCAGAATGACATATATGTGTAAATGTCAAGCAGTATAGGGAATATTCCTAAGTATACGTAGATTTATTTGTATATATTTTGATATTTCTGCGTAAGTACGCAAATGGACATATCTGCATACATCGCATATTAAGGGCAAATTTTTTAAGAATAATTAATATAATTTAAAATTACCTAAAATCCTAAAGTAGAACTATACAGAAGAGCTACTTTTGTTACGGAAAGCGCGGTTAAATAAGTAGCGATCGAAGGCAAAATTTTAAGTTAAATGCAAGCTGCATTCATACAATTAGCTTTCTTGTCCCCTTTTCTTTGCACCTCTGGGAGAGTGCGATCGATCGGGACAATCAAAACAGATCGCTTTCAGAAGTGGCATAGCAGCACATAACTAAAGCCTTCAAAAAAGTTCATAATTGGGTATCTCGCAGTGTGAGAGTAGCGACTAAGTAGGAAATGCCATCCCAACCCGACCGTCAGATCAGACTAGAAATGATGCTCTCGTCCTCGCAGCCGACGCTGTTAGAGGGTCTAGACATATGGCTGCGCTTAGGTTTGATTTCTGATGCACAGGTGAGGCAGTTGTGCCAAAAGTATCTCATCTGTCCTCTACCCCAGCCGATCGAGACACTAGAAGTACCTGCGACGACAGTCCCAGCTCAGAGCAAACCGCCACTAACGCCAGTAAACGAACCGCAACCACCGAAGAGGCGAAACAGGATATTCCAGTCCTTATTGGCAGAACTCAGCGTCCGTTGGCTGCTGTTTTTGGGCGTGTTCATGGTCGTTCTGTCGTCCTCTGGGGTACTAGCCGCCAGTCAATGGCAGAGGTTTCCGGCATTTGGACAGTATGCGGTGTTGCTCGGTTACACCTTAATCTTTTGGGGAGCCAGCTTGTGGACAGCTAGACAGAAAAATTTACAATTGACCGCTCAGACTTTGCAACTGGTAACTCTGTTTCTAGTGCCGGTGAATTTCTGGGCGATGGATGCGTTTCGTTTGTGGGGAAACCCTACTGAATGGGTGACTGTAGGAATCGCGTCCCTTACTTTAACGGGCATAACCGTCTTTACTCTCAAAAATCAACCTCGCAATCTCGAATACTCTGTAGCGATTAACTATTTAGGACTTTGCTACCTGCACTGGGGCTGGGAATTTTCAGGATTTCCGCTACTGGCAGTTTATCTGGGAATAGTGGGAACGGTTGCTTTGCTAATTTGGCGGTTTTTCGTCGCCAAACTCCGCTCTCGAAACACTTCGGAAAAAGCGGAGATAGAAACAGGGGAGGATGCTAAAGCCCCTACAGACACAGACCCAAACATAGATTTGCTCCTATCTGGCTTCTCATCTCTGGGCGAGAAGTCTTGGGACAATAATTTGTCCGGATTACCAAATGATTTATTATCAAATGGTTGGCCTACTTCCAGTTCTCAGCTGCCAGCGACAGATCGCCGCCAAGGAAAAGTCGGTATTGTAGTTTATGCTCTTGCTGTTTTGCTGGTGCGGGCGATATTTTCTAACTATGTAGAAATCGGACAACTCGGCTTAGCGGTAGGAATTTGCGGTTGGCTTTTAGCTTGGCTATCGCTGCAACGTCCCAGTCCCTTAAATTTTTCATCGGCGTTTTCACAATCGAATTGGGAAGCGATCGGCGCTATCTTGTTGTTGGTAGGCTGGGTAGTTTCCGTAGGCGTAGATCCAGCTTGGCAGGCGATCGGAGTTAGCGGCTTAGGTTTATGGTTTTTTTGGAGTCGCTTGCAAAGATTTTGGTTGTGGGTGGATTTCTCTGCCATGTTGGGGATTGGGTTGCAGGCAATTTGGTTATTTTGGCGCTTAATTCCTCCAGAAAATCAGGATCGGTTGATAACTACTGCGATCGAGCTAAGCAATGCACAAGAAAATCCCTATCCTTTACTGAGCCTAGTGCTATTTCCCTATGCTATTTGGATAGTCATCCTGACAGACTGGCTCTGGAGACGGTCAAAGTCGGAACTAGCGGAATTTGGAGAAACGATCGCGTTTTCCTTTGGATTGATTACGACTTGCATTAGCTTAGTTAATCCTTTGTTGCGATCGCTCAATTTGCTGGCTGTTACCATCAACTTGGCAATTGTCAATTGGCGACACCCCAGAAGTACCTTGGTGTATCTGACGCACATCAGCATTATTTTGTCGCTTGTCTCCGCGCTCGATTATTTGTTGCCAAATTTGAGTTTAGAAAATTGGGCGACTGTTTTATTAGGTTTAACGATCGCGGAGTGGTTATTAAGTCTTAAAGGGCTGAGAGATCGAGTACCGCAGATACAAACGCCCATCCAAGCAACAGAAAGCTCACTATTATATAAAAATCCAAATCCTAAATCTAAAACTACAAGTCGCAGTGCTTGGTACATAGGTTTGAGCCTAGCTGCGCTGAGTTACATATTATTTGTGGTTGACTTCAGCAGCACTTCTATTTTGAGGTTGTCGTGGCTGCTAGTACCGCTAACTCTGACCTTAGTTGCCAATCGCAGCGAAACACCCCAAAGATCCCTTGCCAATTGGTTAAGCTTAATTGCTTTTGGGATGGCGCAGATTTTGACGGTGTACATACCAGATGCGAGGTTAGTCGGTCTGGGTGTTGCCAGTATGGCGATGTTGGTAAATAGCCGCTATTTACGGCATTTGGCAGCAACATTAGTTACTGTAGGTTTTACGATCGGCTTCCTCGGTTTTAGCTTGTGGGAAGGCTTTCCAGGATTCCTGCCACTGTCGGTAGATGGTTGGTTTCTGGTAAGTGCGATCGCCATCAATATTTTATGGTGGCTGCGAAGTTGGTTGCTGGAACGATCTGTAAAAGCAGTGCAAGCCGCAGCAGAAGGTGTAGGAGAAAAATCCTCTCCATCTTTATATATTCTTTATGCGCGGGCAGCGGATCTGTGGGCGATCGCCCTGTGCAGTCAGGAACTTGTGGTGCTGACATTCCGCAGTGTGGGGATTTATAACGATATTTTTACTGCCGCACTTACGTATTTAGCAACTGCTGTCTTGCTGATGGGGGCAAATTTTTATCGCTGTTTGCCACATCCCAGGAATCTATGTGTTTATGGGATCGCTTGGGGATTCGAGCTGTTCTTAGCAGAAAGTGTGAAATTGGGCGGTGGTTCTTACTTGGATTTAGCCATTGCCAACATTGGTATCTCACTTAGCGGTTATATTCTGGCTTTATGGTGGATAAAACGCAATCCATCAGCGCCCAGCAGTATCAGAATTTTGCCTCTAATTTATGCTTTTTTGGGTCTGGCGCTACGAGGGAGTACTTTCAACAGTTGGACGGGAGTACTTTTATTTGGCGCATCAATTGTTGGACTTGGGATGGGCGGTAAAAGTCCGGCTTGGAAAGCGTTGCAATATCTTTCGCTTACAGGTATTTCTCTATCTGTATACGAACTGGTAATTTATCAAATGCGACTGTCAGGGGGAGGTAACCTAGCAGATGGTTTGACTCTATTGGCAGTAGTGGCTTGTGCGATCGCTTTTATCTATCGCTTGTTGGCAAGATGGTTACAACCATTTCTACACCTCTCCTTAGCAGAAATTATCAATACGGCTCATATTCATTGGGCGCTGGGTAGTACGCTGATGTTTGCTGTGGCGTCGATAGGAGTTGGCACTGGACCCCAACTGACAGTAATTGGAGTTGCGGTGAGTCTGCTGCTAGCTGCTTACGCGATCGCACAGGGACGCTACGAGTTTAGTCGGTTTAATCCTAGTGAGTGGGTATATCTGGGATTAATTGAAGTTGCCGGAGTATGTGCCTATGCGCGATTATTTTGGACGGAACTGAGCGTATTAGATCCTTGGTTGGCAGCGATCGTCTGTGCCATTGCCTTAATTATGTACAACGCCCCTTGGCAAAATTGGGGTTGGCCAGCAACTGCTTGGAAGAACTCAATGGCAATATTGCCTGGATTTACTGTTTTAGCTACAAGTTTAGTAATCGATCGCATCACTTTAATTGTGGTTGCCATTGTTTATTTATTGCTGGCCAAGCTAGCACAAAATGTTCGCTTAACTTATGTCAGCGTTATCATAGTCGAGTGGGTCACTTACCGCTGGTTTTGGCAAGAGATGCAACTCACCAATATCTCGAATAATATCTTGTGGTATGTCATCCCCCTAGCTTTAGCCGTGCTGTACCTTGCCCAAGTCGATCCTGGATTAACGCAGCCAAAACAAAAACAGATTCGTCATATTTTACGCCTGCTGGCAATAGGTTCGATTTGTGGAGTATCTTTATGGACTGAGCATTGGACTGGTTTGGTTTCCGGCATGATAAGCTGTAGTGCGATTTTTGTGGGATTGGCCTTGAGAATAAGAGCTTTCCTGTTTATCGGCACTGTAACATTTTTAATTAACGCCAGCTTTCAGCTAGTGATTCTCAACGATCGCTATTCGTTTTTAAAATGGGCGATCGGTTTGGTTGTCGGTATCGGTTTTATGTTGCTTGCTGCCAATTTTGAAACTCGCCGTTCCCAGATCTCCAGCTTGGTGCGAAATTCGCTCTCGGAATTGCAAAATTGGGAATAGGGCATAGGGCATAGTTAATAGGGGAGGGTTCTATAGATAAATTAGATTTGGAAGAAGTGAATTTCAGCTAAAGTAAATGCTTACCTAAACTCTATAGGGCACAGGATATCGGACAATTTTTTATCTTTTATGTACTTATGGCTTGTGCCCTATCCTCAATACCCCATCCTCCATACCTCAAGTACTATGAACCAAGTTCAACCCCGTTTGGAATTTATCCCCCCAGCTTTCAATCCCCTAGTACTAAGATGTACAGAATTGCTCCTGCCATTTTGGCTGCGATATCAAACTGCGATCGGTGAAATTACAGCTGAAAATGTTGAAGTTTTGGTCGATCTCTACCGTCAGTTTCAGGCAGGTAAAATCCGCTTTTTGATGGCATTTCGCCATCCTAGCACTGAAGATCCGTTCAGCCTGATGTATCTACTTTGGAAATTAGTGCCGCGAGTAGCCAAAAAGCAAGGCGTTTTTCTGAAATACCCAATTCACGCTCATTTTATATACGATCGCGGCATACCTCTGTGGGCTGGATCTTCCGTGAGCTGGCTGTATTCCCAGTTGGGCGGCACCCCCATTCATCGCGGTAAACTAGACCGAGTGGGTTTGCGATCGGCACGCGATTTATTTGCCAATGCACCATTTCCCATGATGGCATCCCCGGAAGGAGCTACTAACGGTCACAATGAAATTATTAGCCCGCTTGAGCCTGGAATTGCCCAAATGGCGTTTTGGTGTGTGGAAGATTTGCTGAAAGCCGAACGTCAAGAACAAGTTTTTATCGTGCCGATCGGCATAAAATACCAATATACTGAATCTCCCTGGAAATCATTAGAAAAGCTGATGAGCGAGTTGGAAATCGATAGCGGTTTACCTGTAGGGATGAAAGACCAAACCGAAGCGATCAATGAAGATTTATCATCTATTCTTCATCCTTCTTCATTGCTTTATCGAAGACTTTATCGATTGGGCGAGCATATATTAACTTTAATGGAAGACTTTTATATCCGCTTTTATCATCAAACACTGCCAAAAGCACCAGAAATATCAACCGAGAATGCTAACGAAGTACTGGCAATACGACTCAAGGCACTGCTTGACGTGGCATTGCAAGTAGCGGAAAAGTCTTTTAACCTTCCCGCTAAAGGCAGTTTAATCGATCGCTGTCGCCGTTTGGAACAAGCGGGTTGGGATTGGATTTATCGAGAAGATATCAAGAACCTAGAAGCATTATCGCCTCTAGAGCGCGGTTTGGCCGATCGCATCGCCGAAGAAGCGGCACTGCGAATGTGGCATATGCGACTGGTAGAAAGTTTTGTGGCTGTCACTGGCAGTTACGTTTTGGAAAAACCAACGGTAGAAAGATTTGCCGAAACAACTTTATTACTTTGGGATATGTTAACCCGCATTAAAGGCGGTAATCCCTTCGGGCGTCCGCGACTTGGTAAGCAAAAGGTAAAAATAACGCTGGGAGAACCTATATCGGTTTCATCTCAATGGGATGCCTATCAAACCAGCCGCCGTAAAGCTGTTGCCGATTTAACTCAAAATTTGCAAAATGCTTTACAAGATTCGATCGCAAATTGATTCGCTTTAGGGGTGGGCAATGCCCACCCTACAAAATATTACCTTGGCAGCAGATGCCGCCGAGGGCCTACACCCGGATTGATCGCAGAAGCGATCTCTTCTGGAGACAATTTTTCGATCTGAATATGCAAATCTTCAACAGTGAACTGATAACCGCGTTCTCCGGCAATTTTGACAAAAGTTTCTGGATCTTTGGTTGCTTTTAGTTTAGCTTTTAAAGCTTCATCTTGCTGGATAGCTTTAAAAAAGCGGGCAGCAGATTCCTGTGTCATGACCTTACGTCCTTATTCTAATGTGAATTTCAAATCCTGTAGTTCAAGTTGCAGGGGCTTGTAGATCTTGGAAATAGTAATTTGGGTTGAGCTGAATAAACTCAACCTCTGCTGTGAGAAGGCCACTTGGCATCGTGCGATCGCCTACCCCTTATCATATAAGGATAAATCCAGCAACCAAGAATTTCACTAAATCTTGACATAAGTTAAAGCTTTTGGTCTCAGAGATAACCAAAAGATGACAACCTTTATGGTAAAGGATACCGTTGGCGAATTAACTGGGGAGTCTAACCCCTCAATCGATTCGCCAACAGTATCGTAGAAGGTTCAACCAAGCTACTTGTGAATAGAGGCAAGAAGCAAAGTTGCCCCAGATAGGTTGGCTGCTGATAAGTCTGTTTGTTGCAAGTTTGCCCGATCGCTTGGGTATAGTTAACTAAGTTGTTAACGAAAAATTAATTTTCAACTTTAGAGTCTCCATTATTTGGCTGATTGTTCAAAATTACTACATTGGCAGAATCGGGGAATGTAATTCCTTCTCGATCGAACACATCTTTGATCATCTTACGCAGTGTGCGTTCAATTCGGAAATGATTACCCGGTTTTACTTTTGTGATGGTACGAATTAACAATTCAGAACTTCCAAACTTTTCCACACCTTCTACCAGTGTTGGTTGCAGTACCTCTGGGTAATTTTTCTTTAAATCTTTTCCGATTCCTTCCAAAATTTCGTACACATAATTGAGGTCAGTATCATAGGAAATGCCAACTTCTACTACAGCATAAATATACTGCTTAGAGTAGTTAACAATATCTTTTATTTCTCCATTCCTAAGAATGTGTTGCTGACCGTTAGAATGCCGGATACGAGTAGTTCTTAGGTCAATCGCTTCCACAAAACCAGATGCTTGATTAACCTCGATATAGTCACCTACTAAGTAATAATTTTCAAACAATATAAAAAATCCACAAACTATATCATTGATGAGGTTCTGCGCTCCAAAACCAACTGCTATACCTAAGATACCCACACCTGCTAAGATAGGGGTAGGATCGATGCCGATCAGCTTGAGGATGGTAACCGCCGCAGTGAAGTAGATAGCGTATCTCAGGAAACTTTTGAATAAGGGGATGATTGTCAGCCGTCTCTGTTTTTGTAATTCCGTTAAATCTTCACTTCTGAGGACTAAATCTTCTAGAATCGCATTGGCGACTTGGATTAAAACACCGCTAATAAAGAAAATACCAATAATTTCAAGGATTTTAGTACCGTAAACAGCCATCCAAGCAAGAAAATCTATTTGCTGAACCACAATAGTTGCTATGCCAACATAGATGACGTACTCCAGACGTTTTTTCAAAAGTGTAACCAAGTGTCGGAGAGGTTCGTAGAAGCGTAGCAAATTGTCGGGTCTTGCATTTCTAGTAGCTACGACGTCGATAGTTTCAACAATAGTGGATATGGCTTTAACAATGAGTAAGCCAATTGCAATGATGATATAAATTTTTAAACCAACAGATAGATAATTCGGAACGAGTTTTGGCAGTCCGAAAAATTGCGAGGATAGAATAAGAACAAATATCCAAATGATATTGGTGAGGTTCGTTTTTAGGAAGTTAAAAAAAACGGCTATGCTCTCATCATTACCTTCAATGTCATCAAAATTTTGAGCCCGAACGCAGGCCAAGTCTAAGAAACGATGTAGGGGTGGGATGCCATACCTAACCAACCACAAAAGGATAACAGTTTTGAAGCTGGCGGCAACTAAATTTAACCATAATTGCGGCGGAATACCGCGAATTAAATTTACTTGGATTTCCAGAACATTTTTGCCTTGAAAAATCAGAAAGCCGTTCCCAACTACCAGTAGCAGACACAGCATTGCACAAAGAAAAATTAAACCACGCCTGATATTGCGCCGCTGGCCTAGTAGTTTCTCAGTTTTTCCCTCCAACCAAGAAACATTCTTAATCAGCTTAAAGCTGATTCCCACCAGCCAGTAAAACACAGAGAAAGCGAGAATCAGAACACCTACTTCAGCAAGGATAATTACAATGTCCACTTTGATTTACCTGGTAGCTATATTTATTTTATAATTACATAAATTAAAATTATAATAAATAAAATTAATTTAAAATACTTAATTCTATAAGTAAAATCAATATATTAACGCGAATCTTTGCTGTGTAAGCATTCCCATTCCCAATGCCTCTTGCCAAATGGTCAAAAAAACCCCTTTTCCACTGGAAAAGTAGGGAAGAGCTATATTGGTTAACAAACTCACGAAGCGACAACAAGCACTCAAGCATTTACTGGGTGTGAGGTTGATTGGTTTTTGTCAATACAAATAAGTCATATATTCTCAAAAAGACTCTAAATTCCTTCCTCAAGCAAATTCTCCGCTATTTTATACCATTCTTCACGCAAAGCGGCATCTTCTGGTTTATTAGTTAGGGGACGTCCGCGTAACTCCGGATGTTTGGCATGAAATCGCTTATCGACTTTAGCGATAAATACTGCTTCTGAAATTCCGGCAGCTTGGCGACGACTGGCAATTTTTGCGGCTCTATCTTTTTCGCTAAAAGTGGGAAGAGATGGGAAAAATTTTCGGTCTGGTAGAGCGATCGATCTTGTCGCCTGCATCAGCCAATTAAAGCCTGCCCAGGCAGCAATTCCGGCTATTACAGTCAAACTAACGCCTGCAATTCTTTTTCCCCAGCTTCTCAAGAAACCTTTGGCTGGAGACTTTACTATTGTGGGACTGGATGGAGTTGTGGCTGTCGGTGCGGCGGGATGGGGTTTGGCGGGAGCAACCACAATTGTACGGATTTGGGTAATGTTTGGTTGTACGGGTTTTACGGATGGTACGGGTTGTACTGGTTGTACTAGTTGTACGGATGGTGCGGGTTGTACTGGTTGTACTGGTGTGGTAGAAGGGAAATACTTAAGTACTTCGTCAGCAGATTGATAGCGATCGCGTGGTTTATAAGCCAACATTTTCTTTAGCACTATTTCCAGTTGAGAACTAACTTTTATTACCTTTCCCCAATGCCAAGTTCCTTTATAACTATCGTACAAATCCTGGGGCTTCTTGCCAGTTAGCAATACAAGTGCCGTCACTGCCAAAGAGTATAAATCGCTATTGGGAAAAACTTGTCCCTGTTGCAGTTGTTCCTCTGGGGCATAACCTTCTTTACCTAAAAGAGTCGGTAATTTACCTACTTGAGTAAACTGGGAAATAGCTGCGATCGCAACTTGCTTGACACCACCAAAATCAATTAACATCGGCAAGTTATCGGCAGACCTGATGATTATGTTATCTGGAGAAACATCCCGGTGAATCACTCCCTGTGAGTGGATGTAAGACAGCACAGGCAAGATTTGTGCGAGTATTTGCTTAACTTCTGCTTCTGGAAAAGTACCGCGAGATTTTAATAAATCCCACAAAGTCCGACCTTCAATGTAATCTTGCGCCAAAAACAAGCAACTACTTCCAGCAATATTTGCCTCAAAAAATTCCCGAAACCCCGGTACTTGTGGATGTTTGAGTTGATAAAGCGCACCGGCTTCGCGCTGAAATAACTCCTTGGCTTTTTGTAACTCGCCTGCGCCTTTAACTTGAGGAGCAAATTCTTTGAGTACGCAGCGTTCGTTAAAGCGATGCAGATCCTCTGCTAAATAGGCGCGTCCAAAACCACCCGCTCCCAAATGCTTCAGAATGCGATAGCGAGTTTCCAGAATATGCCCCACAGCTAGCCAAAGCGGTTCCCCGCATTGGAAACAAAAGCGGTTCTGAGTCTGGTTTTGGTGTCCTTTACTGCAATAGAGAGGCATCATAGGTTTGGGGCAACTTCTGGAAATATGATAGCTCTGCCTTATCTCAAATTCTAAGCTTGACTGTGAAAATCTGAATGATAACCTAATCGTCTCCACAGTCAGATTTGGCAGTAATAGAAATCTTTGTATTCTCTTGTTGCTACTTTCAAATTTAATTGGTAATTTTTCTACGGATACAGTTCACACGCCTAGCGGCAAAGTATGACGAAAAGTTAAATTTTCGACCTCCGCAAGTGCGGCAAGATATGATCCTCATGCAACACTTAGTCCCCTACGACACGCATCTATACTTATGAAGCACATCAGACGAGTTCTCGCCTTGACCGCGATCGCCCTGCTGCTGTTCTGTCTCCACCCACTATCTGTCCGCGCTGCCCGACCGAATACTGTAATCGTCCCCGAAACGTATGTCCCTCAAACAGAATACTTTCTCAGCGATCGAGAACAGTTCCCAGTCCGGTCTTTGGGTCTGTGCGGTAGTTCGGCGATCTTCTCTACGATCGAGGCGTATCAATATAAATACAGGCTTAATATAGGTAGTCGTATGATATCAGTGCAAAACCCGATTAATAACTTAGGAAAGAAATGGTTATGGGACACTTGTATCAACGACACCGACCCGAAAGACGTACTGGCATATGAGGCAGATTTAGACCATCTCTACGAGGATCTAGACCCATTTACAAGTAAATGCGACCCCGATGCGTGGGATACGAAATGTGCAGGGCAGAGCGGCTCGTCTCGATGTACGGGAACAGGGTTGTATTATAATAGTTACGACGTGGCCAACCCCGATCCGCGCACGATTAAGTATGTGATAGAAAGCGATCGACCAGTGATAGCCAGGATCAGGATAGATGGCAGGTGGGGGCAATACCACGGTGGCGTATATCACAATCAACCCACAACACAGCCAAATTTTGTCATATCAGTAACTATATGGGGATTTGGACACGACGAGAGTGATGGAGATTATTGGTTGGTCAAGAATAATTGGGGGCCGACCTGGGGCAACAATGGCTGGATGCAATTAAAAATCGACACTCAAACAGTACTGACAGCCTACGCACTACCGCCAAATTAGGTCAAGAACTCACCGTCAACCCTAACGGGTATGACGGGAGTCCCCTTGCCGCATCTCAGATGGGAACGCCAGACAAGAAAGAGCAAGGGATTTCCCTAAGATCGTTCTCGAACTAACTCTTATGAATCGTCAAGAAGTCGAACAAAGAACAATTCTCATCGCTTTAACGGGCAGTCGAGGTTACGGTTTAGCTACGGAAACTTCTGACTATGACTATCGCGGTATCTTTGTGGCGACGAAGCCTTATTATCTAGGATTAAAACAGATTGAGCAAAAGGATACGGGTTGGACAGAAGAACCGGGAGAATTTTCTTATTTAACGAAAGATACTTGCATTTATGAGTTAAGGAAGTTTCTGGATTTGTCTGTAGACAACAATCCCAATATTTTAGAACTGCTGTGGTTCAAAGACTACGTTCACCTCACGGAAGTTGGCAGAACCTTAATCGAACATAAGCAAATGTTTCTGTCAAAAAAAGTCAGACAGACTTACGCTGGTTACGGTTATGCTCAAATCAAAAAGTTAGAGTCTCACCGCCGCTGGTTACTCAATCCACCTCAAGATAAACCGAAACCGGAAGATTTTGGTTTGGCATCAAACGAACCGCTCACAATCGTGCAAATTAATTCGTTTCTGGAATATCTCTATATTTTGATAAGGGAACGCATTCAATTTTTGTCAGAGGCGGAAGAGCTTCATAATTTGCTGATGGCTGAAATAGATTTCAAGGCTGTATTAAAACAGTATCCTTTGCCAGAAGAGACTCTAGAATATACCAGGAACATCACTAACACATCGGAAAATTTTATTAAATTGCTGCAAAAAAGTCAACAGTACCGTAGCGCTCGCAGAGAATATGAAAACTATCAAAAATGGAAGCAAAACCGCAATCCGGCAAGGGCGGCAATGGAAGCCAAAGTAGGGTACGATGCTAAATTTGCTATGCAGGCTATTCGGCTGTTAAAAAGTGGAATTGAGATTTTGGAGACGCAAAGGGTGATAATCGATCGCAGAGAAGCAGGTGATGCCGAAGAGTTACTGGCAATTAAAAAGGGCGAGTACAGCTATGAACAAGTAATGGCGATCGCTAACAATTTGTACAGTCACCTTGATGTTGCTTATGCTAAATCTACACTGCCAAAAAACGTGGATAAAGAAGCCGTTAATCAACTTTGCATTGATTTAGTAACGAGACAAGGATGGTAACTTTATCTAATTATAATTGTAGGGTGCTTGGGAAAGCACCCTACAAGTAAATTTGCGCGAACATTTACCAATATATTTAAGATGCCCCAACATTAGATTGCTCATGCTCCACTACGAATACATTCGCGTAGAGATTAGCTAAAACTTGTTTCCCTTCTTGCGTCAGTTCTAAATAGCGCAGCCCATCTTTAATGTAAGGATAGACTACATTCCAGTAAAACTTGGCATAATTTTGACGCACATCGCCTGGGTGATGATAGCCTAAGTTTTTATTCACACCCGTTTCTTCAAATTCATAGTAGAGGGCGCTAATCTTTTTCAGATATCGCGGATCGCTCAACTGACCGATGAGATCGGCGGCGCGAACTAACCCTGGATAGTTGAGTGTATCTTGGTGATCCTCATCTGCGGGTATGGGGAAACGAGTGAGCTCGATGTTGCGCTTAATGATCTCCGCATCAATTAGCTTGTGATATCCAAAGCGCTCCTCAATAAAAAGTTTGCCTCGGTCTACGTGATAAGCAGCTAAACTGGCATCGGATGACCCTGGCGGCAGCTGGATCATTGTGCCGTTTATGCCGGTGGCGCACAATCTGTCATATGGATGATCTTGCCTGCAAACGCCCTTAACGTAACCGATATCGTGACACAACAAGGAAATGATGGCGTGTAACCAATCTTCACAGGATACCCCACCTTCGCGAATGTGTTTGCCTCGCAGAATTTCTTGTCCGACTAAGGTGACTAAGATGGTGTGTTCGACATTGTGATAAAGAGCGTCGCTATTGGCGATATTTTCTAGGGCCATACTTCCGGCCCAACCAATTATATCGGCGTAGTCGGGTTTCCAGCCGCCATAGGTGCGTCTGTAACCTTCTCGCAGCTGGTGGACGAAGTGATCGATGATGAATTGAGTAGCATCAAACATGATGTGAAACGAGACACGACAGGTAGTGGGCGAGTTATGCGGTTTGTGACCGCATTAGTTTAAATGTTTACTTTTTATGATGAAATGTTTCCCTGGTGAACTGGGTGATGGTAGGCACCACCCATTGTGACTTGAGTTCTACCGATGCGGTTAACCAAGAAAAAATGTGATGCCGATCGGACGAGCTAATCTGGTATCGGGAGGCACCAATAGAGATCTGGTAGTTCCGTTGTAACGCAAGACTGCACCTATGTTAGAAGCATTTCGGCGATTATCGAAACCGACAACAAACAGGTTGCCGTCGGGTGCAAACGCCAAGCTACCGATGAAATTGCTACTGGGAGAAGTGCCAGTATAATTTGTCGATAAAACGCTGACTGAATTGCCGGTTTCCAAATCGTAGCGTCTGATATCGTTGGCGAAGTCGCTGACGTAGAGGTCGCCGTCTATGGGATTTATTGCCATTCCCAGAAGACTGACAAAGCCAAAACTTTCCGGTGACGGTGAAGGGGATGCAAACACGGTGGATTGCTTTGTTTGGATGTTGTAGCGCAATAGCTGACTGGGGAGACCGTCGCTAAAATCGGCTTCGCCATTACGTGCGATGCTACCTTCAGTGGTGACGTAAAGGCTACCGTCGAGGCCAAACAGCAGACCGTTTGGCCCGTTTAAGCCGCCCGGTTGTTGGTTTCCTGTCGCAAATACGTCGATGAATTGGCCTGTTTTTCCGTTGTAGCGCAGGATTCGATCGCTCAGAAAACTGCTGACGTAAAGATTGCCATCGGGGCCAAAGGCTGTACCGTAGGGGCGAAACAAACCGCCCGTTTCGTCAGCGGGTGTGTTGGGATGATCGCCAACGAAGACATCGATAAATGCTCCCGTGACGCCATCGTAACGTAAGATGGCGGAAGCGCCCTGTTCTCTTGCAGTTGCGGGTTTATTTCCGCTGCTGATATAAAGGTCGGAGATGCCATCGCCGTTACCGTCTGGCCCGTAGAGCAGGTTGTCGGGAGAAAACAGTCCGCCGCTGTTGGCGGGAATGAATTCTCCTAGAAAAGTTCCGGTTTTGGGATCGAAACGCAGTACGTTGTTACCTTCGGTATTGCCAACTAGAAAAGTATCTAATACGCGGAAAGCTTGGACGGGGAAGCGTTGTTCTTTAATGCCGAATTTGACGAAATGGTCAAATGCTGTGAGTTCTCCCCGTTGAACAGCTGCGGCAACATCTGGATTTCGCTGTAAATAAATGCGGGTATTGAAAAGTGTATTGGGGTCGCGATTTTCAAATTGACCGAATTGCTGGAAGTGGTCGTAAGCGGTAATGCGATCGCTTTCTACAGCAGTGGCAACATCTGCATTTTTTTCTAGATAAGCGCCGGTATTAAATAATGTGCTGGGGTCGCGACCCTCAAATCGACCAAATTGCTGGAAGTGGTCGTAGGCGGTAATGCGATCGCTTTCTACAGCAGTGGCAACATCCGCATTTCGTTCTAGATAAAAGCTGGTGTTAAATAGGGCGCTGGGGTCGCGACCTTCAAATCGACCGTATGCGTTAAAGTGGTCTAACCCGCTGTTAAATAAACCGTTAATTAGGGCAGATGCAACATCGGGATTGCTGTTTAGATAAAACTTTTCGTCAAAAAGTCCTATAGCGTCTACCATAAAATAGATTTTTCCTCTTTTCTTGAGTTGGCTAAATTAGTGAATTTTACACTTGAAAGAGGCTTTAGTCAACTTAGCGATCGCCTTTTGTCTATCCTCTCCTTACGCTTCAGTTACCAAATAGCAGCGGTAAGATTATCGCTAAGAGAAAGAAAAGCATTAGCAATACGTACATTACCCAAGTGATAATAATTTCTATCCGATTTGGTAGAATCAATACTTTTTTCATTACTATCACTGGTATGGGAACTCCAATACCAAGCGAAATTGTAACTTCCTTGACATTTTGATATCCTTGCGATCGATAAAATTGTACGGCATTGAGGGCAGCAGAAACCCACAAACATCTAATTCGTCTTTTTATTGCTTCATCTTCTAAAACTGTCAATAATTTTGTCCCTATGCCTTGACGAACAAACGCTGGAGCGACGAATATGGCGTTGATGTTTGGATCGATAAGTGAAAGTGCAGAGAAGCCAACTATTTGACTTTCTGTTTCGGCTACAAAAATAATTTCTGGCCAGTTGCGACCTTGTTTTTTGTTATTGAGTAATGTTTGCAGTTGACTCGCGTTATAATCATGAGCGCAAAGGACTTGAATAGAATCAACTTGAAGTTTGGTTATTTCGCTCATGTCTTGCGACTGTGCAAGGCGAATCGAAATGGGAGTGTGTTCAGTGGGGGACACTTTCAGAAAAACAAAGTTAAGGGATAGATTAGTCTATTCTAGGGCACGTTCTCCAGAACTGTAAATTAATATCCGATCGCATATAATTTTACCATCGTTAATTTGCTTAATAACTTAATAATGAAGGTTACAAAACTTTTTGTCAAACAGCAACATAGAATGCCCGTAAAAGAGTGTAAAATTATTAGTTTACGTCGGGAATACGGTATTGAGGGAGATATCAACGCACAAGCGGGTAGTCCGCGTCAGGTGCTGATTGCCAGTACGCCAACTCTGGCTGATTTTAACTTAAATCCTGGCGACTTGGGAGAAAATATCGTTATTGATACGCAAGTCGAAAGTTTTTCATCCGGTCAAGTTTTGCAGGTGGGAAAATCAGCACTCATCCGACTGACTTTTATATGCGAACCTTGTGCAAATTTAGAGAAAATTCAACCAGGTTTAGCTAAAAGGATCGCAGGTAAACGAGGATTTTTAGGAATTGTCGTTAAGGATGGTGTTATTGAGTTAGGTGACGAAGTTTCTTTAACTTCGCAACTGTTTCCAGCACTTCCTGATGATACCAAAGGACGGTTTAATGAATTTGTCCGGAGAATTCCTCCAGGAAAAGTGGTTAAAACATCGGATTTATTGTTAGCGCTGGGTGTATCGAAAGCTTACTATCGGACTATTCCTATTTTTTTGAAAAAAGCTAGTAGGGATTTGCCTATTCATCGGATTGTTCGCGCCGATGGCAGTTTGCTTTCGGAGTATATTTCAGAGCAAGAGCAATTGCTAAAGCAAGAAGAAATTGAAATTGCGTATAATCGAATATCCAGCGATAGCCACTATTGGGATACCTGGAATTTTCACGAATTAGAATTGTTATAATGAGCAAAATATGATATGATGATGGGTTAGGGCACTGCAATCAATTATTAGTTGAAAAGGCTAAATTTATCGCCTGTGCCTAACCCACCCTACGGTTAGATAAGCTTTTAAGAGCGTAAAAAATAAGTCAAAGCAAGCTGGCTGAATCTACATCCAAAAATAATATTGCTTGCTCATGTCGCCGAAGTACAGAAGCAGGAATTGCCGTACTAATTTCTCCTTTCAACATATCTCTAACTGGAGCAGCTTTGCGTTCTTCTGGCGCTAGGCAAAAGATTTTTCTTGCAGAGAAAATCATCGGAATGGTGAGTGTAAAAGCATATTGCGGTACGGCTGATAAATTGGGAAAATGACCTTCGTTTACTTGTTGTTCGCGTGTCTTTTCATCCAACTTTACCAGTTTGATAAGTCTAGTTTCATCGAAAGATGCTACAGACGGTTCGTTAAAAGCTAAATGTGCGTTTTCTCCTACACCAAGACAACAAAGGTCGATCGGTTGAGCTTGCAAAAGTCGGGTGTAGCGATCGCACTCCTTTAATGGTTCCATTGTATCGCCTTCGATATAATGAAAAGCAGCGGGATTTACCCGATTTTCCACTCGATCGCGCATATATCGCCGAAAACTGGCGGGGTGTTCCCGATCGATTCCCAGATATTCGTCGAGATGGAAAAGCGTAATTTTAGTCCAATCTACGCCGCCTTTGACAATCAGAGCATCTAGAAATTCGATTTGGGAATTGCCTGTAGCCAAAATTACAGTAGCAGAACCCTGTTGCGCGAGGAGGTTCTGTAAATAATCTTGTGCGAGTTGCGCCAAATCTTGAGCCATTGTAGCTTGCGAGTCGTACACTCGCACTGACAAGGCATCGACCCGAAAAGTTTTGACGGGTGCAGGTGATTGGGAAGTGCTTTCTGGATTAGACATAGTTCGATTCTACCGCTCCTGGTTTCTCCCGAAAGAAGGAGACTGGCTTCTATCGAAAGAACGTTTTTATGGTTGAGTCCGTGTGAAGAAATGGGAAAAATCGGAAATATAGTGGAATTTCAACCTAGAATGGAGTTAGTAAGATAAAAGAGGGGAATCTGCAACAACTGCTTGTGTCTATATAGCAACAAAACCAGGAACGACAAGCTCTTTTTGCAGCTGCTGGTGAGGCCACTGTTTGAATTCCCGCTCACTTTTTAACTGGATATGACTGAACAAAAGACGATCGCACAGCCACACAAGGCTATCCTAATCAAATGTCCGACCGGAATTCAGGGACTTGACGAAATTACCGATGGGGGATTACCGCAAGGGCGTCCCACACTTATTTGCGGCAAAGCTGGCTGTGGCAAAACGCTAATGGCGATGGAATTTCTGGTACGCGGCGCACTTGAGTACGACGAACCGGGTATTTTCATGTCCTTTGAAGAATCTGCCCAGGAACTGACGGAAAATGTCGCTTCTCTTGGTTGGGATTTAAAGGATCTGATTGCCGAAAAGAAAATGGGGATTTATTACGTTCATGTGGAACGCAGTCAGATTCAAGAAACGGGCGAATACGATTTGGAAGCTTTATTTGCTCGGCTTGGTTATGGGATCGACTCTATTAATGCCAAGCGAGTTGTTTTAGATACAATAGAAGTTTTGTTTGGCGGTTTATCTAACGAAGCTGTGGTACGAGCGGAATTAAGGCGGCTTTTTCTGTGGTTAAAATCCAAAGGAGTTACCGCGATCGTTACCAGCGAAAGTGGTAATAATACACTGACACGGCACGGTTTGGAAGAATACGTTTCTGATTGCGTAATTCGCCTGGATCAGCGCGTCAACGATGAACTTTCTACGCGACGTTTGCACATAGTTAAGTATCGCGGTTCTAGACACGGCACGAATGAATATCCATTTTTAATCCAAGAGAACGGTATTTCTGTTTTGCCCATTACTTCGATCGCATTAGAACACGAAGTATCCAACGAACGCATATCAAGCGGTATCGATCGCCTGGATACAATGCTGGGCGGTAATGGATTCTTTCGCGGTAGCAGCATCTTGATTTCCGGTACGGCTGGAACTGGAAAAAGTTCTATTTCCGCCCATTTTGCCAACGCTACTTGTCAGCGAGGGGAACGATGTCTCTATTTTGCCTTCGAGGAATCTGCAAACCAGATTGTTCGCAATATGCGCTCGATCGGCATCGATCTGGAAACAGCAATAAAAAAAGGTCTGCTGAAAATCAAAGCCTTACGCCCTACTATGTATGGGTTAGAAATGCACCTTGTCAATATCCATCAGTTGGTTAACGAATTTAAACCGACTGCCATTATTATCGACCCGATTTCCAATCTCACTTATACCGGCAACGAAAGTCAAGTCAAATCATTTTTAATGCGCTCGATCGATTTCTTTAAAACCAAACAAATCACGACTTTATTGACAAGCTTAAATTCTAGTGGCGCTCTTGTGCAACAGACAGACGTAGGGGTTTCATCCCTAATGGATACCTGGCTGATGCTGCGCGATATAGAAAGTAACGGCGAGCGCAATCGCTTGCTTTACGTACTAAAATCTCGCGGTATGGAACACTCGAATCAAGTGCGCGAATTCCGCTTAACCAGTTCTGGAGTAGAATTAGTGGATGTGTATCTTGGAGCGGGCGGTGTAGTTACGGGTACAGCCCGCACTGTGCAAGAAGCGCAGGAAAAAGCTGCTGCTTTGGCTCACCGACAAGAAATCGAACAGAAGTACCGCGATATCGAACGTAAGCGCAAAGTGATGGAAGCCCAAATTACGGCTTTGCAGGCTGAGTTTGAGAATGAGAAGGAACAAGTGGAGCGCATAATTCAACAAGAGGAACAACAAGAGGTAACATTGCTTCAAGAACGGAGAAAACGAGCCGATATGCGTCGGGCAGATTAACTAAAAAAATTGTTTAAATACTGCAATTGTAAGTAACATAAAGTCAGGTAAGGAAGGATAGCGATGAATAATTTTATAGAATATAAGGGGAGCGCAAATGCAGAGTCGAAAAACTCTCAAGAAGTGCTAGGCGAAGATGATTTAAATTTAGAGTTAGAAAAATACGTTCTCCATTTATACGTGGCAGGAAACAGTCCCAAATCAGTACGAGCTATCCAAAAGCTTAAAACTATATGCCAAGAATACCTGCAAGGGCGTTACGAACTTGAAATAATTGATATCTATCAGCAACCAGAACTCTTAGAACAAGAGCAAATTTTCGCCGTTCCTACACTTATAAAGAAACTTCCACCTCCTTTACAGAGGTTGATTGGGGATATGACTAATACAGAAAAAGTCATCGTTTCTTTGGGTCTTTGAAGGGACTGGGGTCTAGCCTCGACGCTCTAACCGCTTTTTTACTTCACAAAAGGCATAGCTCGATCCTACTAATCCCAATGTTTCGCGCAAGCAATCTCTTTGGCTTCTACCTGTCAGAAGAATAGTTGCGATGGTGAAGCCGCCAAAATAATAACCGAATATTCCATTTTACAACTAAGTAGAGAGATTTGTCAAACTAAAGTTTTTATCTCGTCGAACTTGACAACTAAATAACTAGATGGTTATATAAATATAGTAGGCGATCGACAACGTTGCTGCGATCGTGCCGAACATAATCGCATTTATCTAATTACGGAGTTTTTCGAGCGATGACAAGCACTGTAGCAAGACCTACAGGCGATAGCCTGTGGTCGCGGTTTTGCGACTGGATTACCAGCACGGATAATCGGCTGTATATTGGCTGGTTTGGCGTGTTAATGATTCCTACCGTCCTAACTGGAGCGATCGTTTTTATTCTGGCGTTCGTTGCGGCTCCCCCTGTGGATTTGGACGGGATACGGGAAGCAGTTTCCGGCTCTTTGCTCTATGGCAACAATATCATTACAGCTACCATAGTTCCAACTTCAGCTGCGATCGGCTTGCACCTGTACCCAATTTGGGAAGCAGCTTCTGTGGATGAATGGCTTTACAATGGCGGCCCGTACCAATTAATCGTACTGCACTTTTTGATTGCCATATATGCGTACATGGGTCGCGAATGGGAGCTAAGCTATCGATTGGGAATGCGTCCTTGGATTGCAATTGCTTTTTCTGCTCCTGTTGCGGCTGCAACTGCCGTTCTGTTGGTTTATCCCATCGGTCAAGGCAGCTTTTCTGATGGATTGATGCTGGGAATTTCCGGCACTTTCAACTTCATGATCGTTTTCCAAGCAGAACACAACATTCTCATGCACCCTTTCCATCAGTTAGGTGTAATTGGTGTGTTCGGCGGTGCGCTGTTTGCCGCGATGCACGGTTCTTTAGTCACTTCTAGCTTGATCCGGGAAACGAATGAAAACGAATCTGCCAACTATGGCTATAAGTTCGGTCAAGAAGAAGAAACTTACAATATCGTAGCAGCTCACGGTTACTTCGGACGCTTGATCTTCCAATACTGGAGTTTAGACTATCGCACCGCAGGTGCGATGTCTAAACTTTGATTGACACAGAGAAGACTAAGTAAGAGCTACCTGTCCTCACTAAAGTAAAAAGATGGCGAA